>JAUHYX010000021.1 GCA_030426285.1 bacterium | reverse complement strand
AAAAAAAAGTTAATTTAAATGATTTTTTTTCGCAAGAAAAGTTAACAGCTGTTAAAGAGGCAATGGAAAAATATAAAGATGATGATGAAGTTGATGGTCTACTCTTCAACTACAAGCACTTTTACGGCGGGTACAACTACGTTGGGAGTAGTCAAAGATGGTATCGTCGCGAGATTCGCATTGTTAAAAACCACCCGGATATTTACAGCCACGGAGATGCGCAAGGGTTTAAGAAACACGGGCAAGGCAAATTGCGCGTGGCCCACATCCCAGCTGAAATCTACCACTATGGTTGGGTGAAAAACCCACTTCAACAACAGGCGAAACAACAAACATTTGCTGCACTGTGGCATTCAGGTGAGGAATGGGAGAAACGTGCAAAGCCACAACAACAACAATTCGACTATGACGAAATAGATGCCCTTGAAGAGTTCAAGGGCACCCATCCAAAAGTCATGCAAAAGCGCGTCGCCAATCAAGATTGGGAGTTCTCGTTTGACACAAGGAGAATTAAAATGTCATTGGTCAATCGAATGCGCTATGCGATTTACAAGTTTACTGGCTATATCATTGGTGAATACCAGAACTACAAGATTACTCGACGATTCGATCGATGACAACCCTGTGCAGTACTTCGTCCTTGAAGTTCATAACATGCACATACATCTGATTCTCAACGAGAGAAACAATCATATAGCCATTTTCTGCTTTGGCGAACACAGATTCTGGAAGCAAGCCTGTCTTGCGAATGTCTGACCCTGCTCCAGATACGAAGTGATGTGTAGGCACGTGATCAGGCTTGATGTGTTGCAGGTCGTGCTCGTGACCACAAAAATATGCCTGTACATTGTGTCGAGCCATTAATTCCTCCAAATGTGTGCGAACATACATAGAGTCATCTCGGCGTTTTCCGCCAGTGTACATCGGGTGGTGCCCAATCGCTATATCCCACTTTGCCTTCGAGGCTGTGAGTACGCTGTCAATCCACTCGAGTTGACGTGTGGTGTCTTGCAGAGTCACCTGATAGTACTTTGCCTCTGTGTGATACTCGTCATTCAATGGTGAGGTATCGATAACAACGAGCTTTGCATGCCCAGTTTCATCTTCCAACTCAACATCTTTGGTAAAATATCTACCCAGCAAATTCCATCTGCGAGAAATGTTTGAATAATCAATCTGTGCTTGCACATTACCGCGGTAGTCGTGGTTGCCTAAGCACACATACCATGGTACTGTAAACACAGATCCACGGTAAATTTCTTCAAAGCTCAACATCCACTGCGGATCATCAATACTCGCAACGCCGTCGTCGTAGAAATTGTCTCCCGTTGACACAAAAAATTCTGGTTCAACAATTTTTCCCACTCGGTTCATCGCGTCAGCTGTTTCTTGCTGCCCGACATCTCCGTATCTGCCCCAATCTCCAAGTACAAAGAAATTTAGTGGATCTGCCGGCAGAGAAATGGTGTCGCCTGCTCCGGTTACATAGTGTTCTAATTCTTGTGCCGAAGCTCCACTTGTGAGAAGCAACAGCATCATGGTTAGTGTCGAAATACGTGTTTGCATAGTTTCAGTCGTAAAAGTTCAATAAATAACAATGAGGTACACGTGAATTACGTGTACCTCAGGGTCTCTATCGGTTCAAAAAGTGAACCATCGAGTATTGTATTTGGTCATGCTTACAGGTTAAACTTGATTCCACCGCTAGCGCGCATTCTGTAGTATTCAGCCTGCGCAGTTCTGTTCGTGTCACCGGCGTAAAAACGCAACGGCTGATTCAAAATGTTTTGAACTTCTACGAAGAATTGCAACTGGCTTGTCAACTGAACACTTCCATTGAAGTCCAAGTAGTTGGATGCATCGTGGTAACGCTCAAGTCCCGGTGTAAGATCCAATTCATCTGGATCCAAATAATCACCAGTGTGGTTAAACGACAAACCCAATGAAAGGTCTTCAGTTTCATACTGCAGGGACAAATTAACTGTGTGCTCAGCAGTTCCTGGCAATGAAATCTCTTCATCGCTAAAGTCAGGGTTTTCTGCTGTAGAGCTTGTGTATGTGTAGTTGACAAAGAACGTTACATCTTCAAGCTCAGATGCGATAAAGTCCAACTGACGCTGGAAGGCAAATTCAAAACCGAACAAAGAGGCTGTTGCTCCGTTGTCTGGAACAAACAATGTGACTGTGTCGCCGGTAATGGCGTCAGCGAAGTCATTTGTTTCTCTTGTGAAGATATAGTCCTGAATGTCTTTGTAAAACACACCCGCTGAAAGCAAACCGATATTCTCAAAGTAGCGTTCACCCATCAAATCGAAGTTCATAGAGGTTGTTGGCTCCAAACTCGGGTTGCCAATTTCCAATTCTTGATCTTCTGAGTTGTACAGGCGGTAAGGTACTAAGTCGTAGTAGTTTGGACGTGAGATTGTGTTTGTCCACGCAAAACGAATCATTGTGAGTTCGTCGAGCAAGTGACGCACGTGTATGCCTGGTAACACATTTGTGTAGGAGTCCTCGCCAGTTGTTGCAGAGTATTCTTCCTCTTCGATGTCGTAGTCGAAACCCTGATAGTCAACGTCTGTCATTTCTACTCGTGCACCTGCGATAACAGATGTGTTGGCGCCGAGCTGATAGTCTACCATCGCGTAAAAAGCTGTCACCGTTTCATCGGCAGTAAAGTTGCCCGGTACATATTCTTCTGGAAGGTCCGATTTTTCGAAGAGGTCAGAGTTCTCAAGATCGAGTCCGCCGAGATACTCCGGCGATGTAAACAAACCTGATTCATACGCACCTGCATCGAAGTCGTTGTCAGTTTTATCTACTGTTTCAGTTCCTAGGATGTTTTCAAATCCAGAAATCGGCTCAAACTCTGCAAACTCATTGTTGCGACTCTTCTCTTTCATCTTGATCCGTCCACCAACCTTGAGCACGTTTTTGTTGAGTCCTTCGCCACCTAAAACATATGAAAGGTTGAGTCTCCCGCCCATATCGATGTCTTCGGTGTACTGATACTCTTCAGTGATTTCGCGCAACTCGAAAGTCGATAAATCTAAGTCTTCTGGATCCACAGGATTGAAATATGGATTCTCAGGATTGGACAAATCTGCAATCATTGGAACATCTTTCTTACGCCAAGAAATATAGCGTTCATTTGGACGCTCTTCTGAGGCTTTTGCATATCCAGCTAGCCAGTCAATTTTGAAGTCTTCAGACACGAGATGATCGCCAGAGAGAGTAAACGACTGCGTGCGTTGATCTTCCAATCGCGCGTTGTCGTTTTCTGGTGAACCGGCTTTGGTTTGACGGCGTACTTCTACTTCCGACACACCGTTTTCATCTGGAAAGTCAATTTTGCTGCGCAAGCGAAAACGGTTTTCGTAGTCGTCGCGGTGATTGTACAAGGCATTGAAGTACAAGTTGTGACCGGTGGCAAGTTCATAGTCGAGGGCACCGGAAATGCTGCGACGGATACGACGAACTTCGTATGCGCGAACATCCCATTCTTCGACAAATGGCTGGTCGTTGTCGTCGAGCACCCATACGCCTTCGGCATTGTCTGAACCGAGTTTGTGGTCGTAGAACGATCCGCTAAGAACAACGCCGAGTTTGTCATCTATCAAGCGAGTTCCCACAACTCCTGAAGCCAACAATTGTGGTTCTTCGCTAAGGAAGTTATAGCCAGATCCGAGTGTCGCCGAAATACGCGTGTCACCGGGAACTGCTCGAGTAACCAAGTTCACAGAACCGCCGATTGCGTCGGCATCCATATCTGGTGTAACGGCTTTGTTGACCTCGATAGTCTGAATCATTTCTGTAGGGATAAGGTCAAGCTGCACAACGCGGGTTTCCGCTTCAGCAGATGGAACTCGTTCACCGTTTACAGTAATCGAATTGAGACGTGGGGCTGTACCGCGAATGTTTGCAAAGCGCGCTTCACCTTGGTCGTAGTTCACTGTAATTGCCGGAATACGCTTAAGAGCGTCGCCGATATTTTGGTCTGGAAAGCGACCCATTTGGTCGGAAGACACAACATTTGTGATGTTTACATTGTTGCGCTGTTGCGTCAATGCACGTGCTTGGCTGAGTCTGTTTGAACCGAGCACAACAACCTGCTCACCTTCAATTTGAGCTGGCTTAAGCACTGCAGTAACAATTGCAGTTTTCCCGTCTGTTACGGATACAGACTGCGTGAATTCTTCAAAGCCGATGTAGGAAATCGTGACCTCATGTGTTCCGGTTGGTACATTCACAATCGAGAATGTTCCATCCTGTCCAGCATACGTTCCAATTTGTTGGGCTTTGATTTGAATTGTGGCACCGCGCAATGCGAGACCGTCTTGGTCGGCAACAGTACCGGAAATGCTGCCATTACCCAGGGCAACTGCTGACACGAGCAGAAACAGAAGTGGTAAGCGGTAAAGCATAAAGGCTTCCAAAATGTTTGATACTAATTAGTTGACAGCTCGCAAGTTGCACGCAAGTCATTAACGCGGTGCGACTAGTTTGTGAACAAAATGTAAAGGGATTGTAGCTGTCTGAAAAGTGGTGTGGATGCCTGCGAATTTTGGAACAAAAAAAGCGCCACACCCTTTGATAAGGATGTGGCGCTTGTGGGCCCGGAGGGACTTGAACCCCCAACCAACGGATTATGAGTCCGCTGCTCTAACCGATTGAGCTACAGGCCCAAACAATCTTTCTATTAAAAGAAGCCGAACGCAACGGCAAAACCTGCATATGCGCCAGAGCTCTCAATTCCCATATCACCTTCTGGGATTGTGACATCTGAGAAGCCATTCACTTCCCAGTCGCCATTAAATGTTGCCATGTATCCTGCCTGAGCTCGAATCATGAGAAATTCTGTAGGAGTGAACTCAATATTCACATTGGCGCGTCCCAACCAGTATGTATTCTCAAAAGACTCATTCAGAATTTGAATTGTTTCTGTGTCACTCTCGAGATGAATTGGGTTCACATAGTTGCCGTTTTCGTCAGTCAAGACTGATTCTCGTTCCAATGTCATTCCACCCCATCCCGCGCTGATACCAGGAATAATCACGAGTTGCTTCAGTGGTGTCTGAATCACGTATTCGAAATTAAGCGCTGACATTGATGTTTGGAAATTCGCGCGCACATGGCCGTTCAATTCAAGCGTATCAAATGGAACAACCATTTCTGCTGTGAGTTCTTTGCCGCCAGAAGCTGAGTAGAATCCCAAGCGAACATTCTGCCAAAACGTTGGAATAAAACCTTCCACACCAGTCAACAACAATGGTGAGGAAATCTCATCATCAGGGAATATGTCTTGAACCATGACGTTCACAGGGTCCATATCCATAAACAAGAATGTACCTACTCCACCAACACCAACGGCGAAGTACGGTTCGTCGCCCTCATCAATCGGAATTTCCTCAAACGTGAAGTCGTCCAATTCATCGTCCTGCGCTTGGGCAGGTACAACTATCAACATCGCAAAGAGTGCAAAGAACCACGCTGCTGTTTTCATGATATGTCCGTTATTCAGTAACATATTGAGATTACAAAATTAGAGCTTAAGCTCGCGAAATCCTACTCTGAGATTCAATTTTTCTCAGCTTTGGGACTTTCCTTACAAATTCACCCCAGCTCGCAAACCGTACCTTAAAGAATGCAACATTGTAGTATCAACCATTTCCTTACTACCAGCATATAGGCTTATTTTTGCACTCATTTCTGCGCCAACAAACACAACACTTGAAATATAGAAAGTAGGTATAACAGAGATTCCAGCATGAATACCTTGAAATACTTCGTCTTCTATTTGATCCGGATAACCCGGCTCTCTTTCAAGGATCATTGATTCAGGTAAAACAAACTGACGAGTTAGTTCAATTTCAGTGTAGCCACATTGAACGTTTGTTAAAACTTCCCACGTTTTCTCTTCATTCGCATAGATGCTATAGAGTGCAGACAAGGCCAAAGTCCTTTCTTCAAACTCCGTATTGCATAGTAGGTTGATAGTATCAATCAAACCACCAATGCGCGAAATATAGAACAAAGAATTTACCGTGCTGTTCTCTGCTGAACTGTACAAATAGAACAGTCCCAACCTCACTGCATCAAGTTCCATGAAATGATATGAAGCACCTGCGCTGTACGATGGGCTCAGTTCGCTGAATTTGTATCCGTCAACAAATACACTTCTGATCGTTGAGTCGTTGCCTTGTACTAAATCAAAACCTTGGATACTGCCGGTTCCGACAAGGTAGTTGACAGAAACTGTGTTGATCTCGAAAACATTCACTTGTGCAAACAGAATAGACTGACACACTGCACATGAGACTAAGAAATGAAGCAGATATTTCAAGTTCTACCCCTACGAAGTGGCACTACACTTTAGTTAGATTAAGGAAAGAATCAAACGCACTAATTGCGTTTGAATGGAACAAACCATGTGTCGCCAACTGAAACTGCGAATGAGAAACGGAGAAACGAGTCTTGAAACAAGCCTGCATCCGTAGTTCCACGCATTCCACCAGACACAGCAATGTCTGCATTCACTTGTTTGGTGAGTGGGAATTGTGCGCCAACAGAGGCGAATACTTCATCAATTTCTTGTCCATTTACGACATAATATTGCTCATTGTACCCAAGTCCAGCAGAGATAATAGCACCTTCGAGTGATGCTCGAGATGGATCCAATGCACCAAACCACTGCATGCCTAAACTATAACGATTGCTGTTTCTAAATGTAACATCGGCAACAGATCCCGTGCGATATGAGAAGTCGGTAAAGTCTCTTGACACCCAATCTGCAGCCCACAAGAATTCTCCCGTTCGGTAGCTCACGCCCAGACCAAGTGTGAACGGCATGGCAAGTTGAGTACTAGATTCCAATGTTGAATCCGGCGAAATAATCACACCTGAAGAGTTGGTGATCCCCGGATACACAAAAGACTCCGCTACACCAACTTTACCATTTACTTCTGCAGTTGCACCGATTGTCAGTTTTTTCACGCCGGTATACATCAATCCTAAGCGTACACCTGTGCCGCTAAACCCTCGTACATCTGAGTACTCAATGTCTCTCGAATTCGCGATTTCAATTTCAGTAAAGGATCTCGAACGAATTGAGCCAAGATAGTGCATGATTTCTGCACCGAAGGCCAATTCCGGAATCGGTTTGAACGAAGCGCCTAAGTACAGCGCTGACATTCCGCCTGACCCGTCGTATGTTGTCTGGGCAGTGTCTGTACTTGATGGGCCGTCAACCGGGCCGCGCAATCGAAACAGGTAGTTCACGGTTGAGTACGGACGAATGCCAAACTGAGCTCCGATTCCAGCTGCAGTGTCAATTGAAAACACCATATTGATGCCATCGGCTTCACCATTGTTTTGCGAAATGCTTCGCTCGGCGGTTTCAACTTGATACTGCTGCATTTGAAAACCAATTTGCAGACGCGTAGTGAGGTTATACGCACTTGAAGATGGATTCATCAAATTCAGCGCATATGCCGACGGAACTGCAATGGCGGTTCCAGCCATGCCAGCATACCCAGCGCCAACATCTTCGCGAATGTCGCCAAGGCCAAAAATGGAGTAGTTCGATCCTCCTGCAAAGGCCACGCTTGCGGTGAAACAGAGAAAAAAACATGTGCTTAAAAGCTTCTGCATCATTACCGAGGCCTAGTTGTATAGTGGATTCTCAATACCGGACGCAATGTTGGTTCGATAGCATCGGGGCCATAAAACACCCATCGGTTCAATTGGGATACTTCGTTCTCAACGCGAAGGATGAGACCGTTGTTTTCCTGGCCTCGAACCCACAACTCTACGAGAGAGGCGAGGCGATCGGCCGAATATGTATCAGATTCTCCAACCTGTTCGAGAAGATCGACAAACAGAGCAGAGTTGTAGCTCGAGGAATCTGCCGCTTCGTACAGGAATGTCCTAGTTGTCACGCCATATTGTTGATTCTGCCCTATGTCCGAGCCTGTTGAATCACCAATGTAGTAGCCAAAATCGAGGAGATTCCGATTGAGCGTAAGGATGAGCTCTGCTTTGTTGATCGAAGAGAGAGGCGGAATCATACTTACATCAAACTGCATTTTGCTCCGACCAATTATTCCTCCCTGCGCAAACAGACTTCCTTCCAATGATTGCTGAACATCGGAGTTCGGGCGCGTGAGATACGCTCCATCTTGAATCGCTTCGAGAGTCTGGGTAGTAGACTCGTCCATTCCGTCAATTGAATACGTTACTATCAGCTCGCTTGGAGGAACTTCGGAATCACCTGGAACACCGGCTGCAAGCTGTAGAATCGCATCTCCTTGCCCCTCAGGTGAGAGCAGGGCCAATCCGTGAATCTGCTCAAACGTTGCAGTTGTGGCACCCAAGACAAACCATTCTTTGAGAAAATCTGTAGATTCTAGTGGAATGTCAATAGGCACAAATGTACTCGTCGACCATTCTATTGGACTGCTCACAACAGCAATTGGTTCGCCATACAATGGTGCCTGTGAAGCCATTTCATTGAGTGTATCAATGGTTGTACTGGCGCGATTCCATGACTGCATAATTGGCCGCACCGAAAAGTGCATTCCCTGGCTAGGGTCGCCCCAGTAGTATCGTCGCAAATAAATGCGCAGGGTTGCATCACTAATGGAAACCTGATCTTCTGAGACCAATGTGTCATTCAATGGTATTCCGAAGCGCATATGGCTGCGCGCATTCACGCCACCGTGATTCCCTACATACGTAAATCCGCGATTGTAAAGCCCACCTGCTGGTGCAGAACCAATAAATGCTGGTTGCCAATCGGCAGTCACATTGGTTATGAGCGTTGTGTCATCCGAGGTAATCAAATACGAATTCAGCGTATCTGAAGAGAACTCTTTTCCGAGATCTGTTGGCTGATCATTGCAGCCTGTTGTTACTAGTAGTGCTCCCAACACGATGATTGCGTTTAGGAATACTCTGTATGCGTTGTGTTTTGGCGTCATGTACTACAAACTTCGCGTTAAACTGTGAAGAGAAACAGGTAAATACTCGTCCCGTTTATCCTACAGATTGCGATATACCTCTTCGTATTCTGCAGCAGATCTGAGCCAAGTGTAATCTTTCTCCATGCCATTCACCTGCAACTTCTCCCAAGATTCTTTGTTGCGGTACACATTCATTGCTCGTTCGATAGCTTCGAGCATGGCATCTGCTGTATAATCGTCAAACCTAAAACCAAGTCCTTCCCCAGATTCTGGGTCAAACTCAGAAATTGTGTCTCCAAGCCCGCCAGTTGCACGTACCACCGGTACAGTGCCGTAAGCCAATGAGTACATTTGGTTTAGTCCGCAAGGCTCGTGCAAAGATGGCATCAAGAAAATATCCGCGCCAGCTTCCATTAAGTGTGCGAGTTGCTCGTTAAAGCCAATTTCAACGCCAACTCTGTCTGGATACTCTGCGGCCAAATCTTTAAGTGCCTTTTCAAAAGAAGGGTTACCTTCACCGAGAATCACGAGCTGAACGTCTTTTTCGAGCAAACGTTCGGCAGCTTCAACAACGAGCCCTAGCCCTTTGTGCTCAACCAATCGTGAAATCATCGCAATAGCTGGTACTCCTTCTTCGGCCGACAACCCAAACTCATTGAGCATGGCTTCTTTGTTGTCTTCCTTAAGGTCAAGCTTGTCTGCTGAATACTTCTTCTTAATCAATTTGTCTTTTGCTGGATTCCACGTATGCTGATCGATGCCATTGAGAATTGGCGTAAACACTTCTTTGCGCTTCTTGAGTTCAGTGCTCAGACCATTGGTCATTTTGGTGTCCGACAACAGTTGGTCGCCGTAAGCAGGGCTCACAGTCGTGATGTGATCTGCAAAATGAAGGCCGCCTTTCAAGAAGTTGAATTTGTTCTTGTGTTTAAAGACACTGAGCAACTCTTCGTCGAGTCCTGTCTTTTCAAATGTAGACTTCAACGGAAATTCGCCTTGGTTTTCTATGTTGTGTATGGTGTACACAATCTTGGTGTTCTTAAAAGGCTCTTTGTATTCGGTACGCATCAGCGCGGGTATAATGGCTGTGTGCCAATCGTTGCAGTGCACAATGTCTGGATACCAGCCCAACAAGTGACAGGTGTCCAAGACAGTGCGGCAAAAGAAAATAAAACGCTCGGCATTGTCGGCATACGCTTCACCAGTATCTGGGTCCGTATACAAGCCCCACTTCGAATCAAAGTATGTTTCGTTGGTGGTCATGTATGCTTGTACTTTTGTACGCGGATTTGTGACTGAAGACGACTTAACAGTCGCGTGCTCAGTTTCACTGCCAACAGGAATGGGAATGTCCTTTAGACGATTGATCTCGTGAATGCGATTTTTGCGTTCAGAAATCATTCCGTATTTCGGCAGCATAACGCGAATGTCGTGACCGAGGTCGCGAAGTGCTAAGGGAAGACCGTAAGCTACATCAGCGAGTCCACCAGTTTTTGCAAATGGAAACACTTCGCTAGCACAAAACAGGACACTTAATGGTTTAGCCATAATATTGTTTACCCTTTTGAGGGGCTATCGTTGTTGACAATGCTTTGCTTCACGCAAAAATACGCATGGTGTTAGGCTACATGCATTTAGCGCAAAAAATGCAAATTTACCGATCAGTCAGGGATTTTCCAATTATGTGTGCGAGTTGCCTCAACGCACTTTGAATGAAAATGGAACCACACCAAACATTTCTTCGTGTTGTGGGTCAGGGTTAAAGCGCCACTTCCAAATGGCATCAAGGGCTGCTCGTTCCAGCATTGCATGCCCCTTTTTCTGTATGTACGCGTCTACAACATTGCCCTCTTTGTCGACCTTGAATGCAACTCGAATTTCAGCGGACGTATTCACTCCTCGTGGATACTTTGGCGTGACTTTGTTGAGAACTGTTCTATTGCCACCTCCGTTCCAGGTGACGTCACCAATTCCCAATCCCGCGCCAGGCCCCCAAACTAATGTGGGTGTCTTTGGATTCAACCCAATCCCATTGGGATTTGCAGGGTCTTCGGATCCTCTTCGTTTCCCGGCAACTATCGCACTGTCGACAATCTCGCTCCCAGGCAATTCTTGCGTTGGATTGAGTTGGGTTGTGAGCTCTAGGTCTGGCTTAGACTCGCCTTTGTTTGGAGAAGATGCAATTGGACTATTGTCCTCCAAACTTTGTTCCCTTTCTTCACCCCTTCCCTCTGTCCCTTTTTTCTGCACATTCCCGCCTTCGGGCTCTGGTAGACCATTTATTTCTCCGAGCACGATAAGGATGCTATCGCGATCTCTTGACCTGTCGATAACTTGTTTAGGATCAGACAGATTTGGAAGGATGAGCAACAACAAGAACAGGCACAACACTACAGAGGACACCCAACCAACAAATGTGTTGGTATCCCATGGGATCGTAATGTTTAACCGCAAGTTGCGGTCGAATTCCTCTTCGCTGCGCATACTGATTTTCTTCTATCGAACCCGAACAACCCAGCTGTTGGTAAACCCTTGTTCTGCTGCTTTTTGTTCGGCTTCTTTCTGTGTGCTGAAAACTCCGAAACGCACTCTGTACCATTGCTTGCCACCTAATTCTTCCGTGACAATAAATGCGTTTTCTACTCCCGCCTTGTCCAGCTTCTTCAGCCATACTTCCGCGTCTTGTAGTGACGGTGATGCATACACTTGTACAATGAACTCACCGGTTTCGACTCGTTGCTTACGAGGTACATCCGTTTGAGGTTCAGTAATATTGTCTACACTTTCTTCTCTCGCTTTATCTCTCTGCGAGTCTTGCTGTACTTCCTCTCCTGAAGCGTCTGAACTTGTGGCAAGCTCTGCCACTGATGCAGTTGAATCCACCGATTCTTGAACTGAGTCAATTTCTGCTTGGCTATTATTTTCAACCAATTGTGGAGCTTCGGCCGTGTCTGTAGCAGAAGTATCTGAAACTTCGTCTGCTGAATCGACTTCACCCGTTTCAACCGTCTGCGCTACCTGGGTACTGTCCGTCTCACCAGGCATTCCCGGTTGAGTGTCCATAAAGAGATACCAATACAATCCGCCTCCAATGGCAAGCACCCCAACAACTGCGAGAATAATGCGAATCCATGGTGGACGGTCCGGAATGGGTTCCGGTACAACCTTTGGCTCAGATTCTTCCGGTACTTCCGGCGCTGGCTCATGTTCACTGTTGCCTTCAACACCATGCTGAGAAGGGTGCTCGGCTGATTCGAGATCGGACAAATCTATGGATGCGGCGGCTTCATCGGGGCCACTTGGCATAGCAGCCTTTGGCGGTTCTGCTTCAAGTATGTCTAATTCATCTTCTTCGTCATCCTCATCATTCTCTCGGCGCTGACGAGATTTCTCTAACTCGTCTTCAAGCATGTTGAGAAGCTCGTTGTCGAGTTCCGGCTCCGGTTCTGGTTCCGGTTCTGGTTCCGGTTCTGGTTCTGGCTCCGGTTCTGGTTCTGGCTCCGGCTCTGGTTCTGGCTCCGGCTCTGGTTCCGGCTCTGGTTCTGGTTCCAGCTCTGGTTCTGGTTCCAGCTCTGGTTCTGGTTCCAGCTCTGGTTCTGGTTCTGGTTCCGGCTCTGGTTCTGGTTCCGGCTCTGGTTCTGGCTCCGGTTCTGGCTCCGGCTCTGGTTCTGGCTCCGGTTCTGGCTCCGGTTCAACAGATTCTGCTTCATCAGCCATGGCAGCATATGCTGCACCAATAGATACATCATCGTCCTCTGCGGCTGCAGAGGCGGCTTCTTCTTCAGTCAATGCATCCAAGAACGGCGAGTCCATCTCGTCGTCTGCAACTGGATTCTCACCGGGAAACTCGCTGAGAGACTCTAATTGAAAAGTCTCATCGCCATCTTCTCCAGGCTGAAAACCGCCAAACTGTTCTTCAGGGCGTAGTGTATTTGGATCAAATCCGGGCATGCGTATCCGCTACATGGCTAAATAGTTCTGCTTTGCATAAAATGCGAAGATGCATCAGAATTTCCAACGAGCTCCTGCCGACACAAAAATTCCGCGTTCTTCATAGCCAGCCCATCGCTGAATCGAAGTATCGAAGATATTTTGCAACGAAAGCAACAAACCGAGGCGCTCAGTTACATTCCAACGTGTTGAAATGTCACATCGCACCCATGCTGGCAAGTCAGCATCTGTATCTGCTTGCGTTGCAGTTGCTGCATTCCAAGCGAGAACCACATCTGACTGAATGCTCTCTGACCAATTCCGTACATACGAACCAGACAGCACAAATGGTGCCAAATATGGAACACTTGACGAGACACTGTCCGAGCTTGACAATTGCGCTTGCAATTGTGCCGAAACAACATCTGTCTGCCCGACCTGCAACGAAGCTTCGGCTGTAAATGAAGCGATCAGCGCATCGATCGGAACAATACTGAAGGTTCCTGTACTTGCTGGAACAAACATGCTGTAGTTTGACACAGACACAACGCGTATTTCACCAGACAGAAACGTTTCTGTTGTTGGATGATACAGTATACGTCCAGCCAAACCAATATTGTCGACCGGCTGATTGACTTCGGCGTCCAAGTGTGTGTACGGGTTTTCAAGAAGAAGTTGACGCCAATGTAGTTGGCGAGCTCCAGTCCAAGCACGTCCCGTAATAGTCATGCTCTCGTTGTGCAAGTACTCAAAGCCAACGGCTCCGGCCAGAATGGCCCCTCCGTCGGCATGTGTATTTTCAACTAATTGTATCCCAAGTTCAGAATGGAATTGCAACTTATTCTTGCGATAAGTTCCAGCTGCCAATGCTTCTATAAATGAGACGCCTGTGCCGCGAACAGATCCCAGATCGACTGTGATGCTGCCACCAGCTCCAAAACCTTCTTTCTGCGAACGTACACTGACGTAGCCTTGCACATTTGATCCGGCTGCATCACCATCTTGAGTCAATGTTGTAGACTCCAACGAGATTCCTGCCTTGTAGCCAAATTGGTCATAGGAACCGGTGACATCTGCGCCGAGGTCGAATTCGCGAATTGTGCGAGATGGAGCTGTAGAATCTGCGTACAGATTGAAAGTTTGGCCCTCGTAGCGTATGCGAGAGTCTGTTCTCGATCCACCGAGAATCCAGTACTTTTCTGGCGCTAGGTACCCAGCATCCAATCCCACGTGGAATTTCGAATAATCTGCATTATCTATGTGTCCACTCGAGGCATCAAGGCCACCGCGAGCGTACAGAGAATACCCATCCACATCTGCTTTGTATCCAGCCAGAATCACGGGAGTAAAATGCATGCCCAACTCACCAGCGACAAATCCGCGATATTCAGTTACCGGCATGTACAATGTTGGCAATCTGCGTTCCGGAAGAAGCTGTGGTGGTTCTTTCTCTAGCGTATTGAGTTCAGACAACTCTTTTTCATTCAAGTTGTCAGTCTCTACCGGAGTATTCTTTGTACCACCTGGAACGTTTATGGTTTCGTCTCCAGTTACAACGATTGTTGGCAATTCAATTGGCGAAGTGTCCGCGCTCTTGGTACTGGTTTGCGCCAATGCGAATCCTGACGTTATTGCGCAGATTGCGCAAGCCCATGAAAACAACATACTATATTTCACTGTCGTTCCTCCAAATGCGTTAATCGCAGTTTTGCGGCGTTCGCGAATTCGTCATCTCCTCGTAGGGCAACAACAAGCCTATACATCTCGGCTGCCTCGGCCCACATCTCCATTGCTTCTAGGCATTCACCTAGATTAAAGACGCTTCGGATATAAATCATTTCATATTGGGCATAGTGTTTCTTCACATTGCTGAAGTACTTTTCCGCGCGTACATACTCTTTGTCGCGCCGATATAGCTCACCCATCCAGTAGTTGGATTCTGCCCCCAAGTCATCCTGTCTGCTCAACAAATGATGCAAGTGTGTGCGTGCACTGTCATAAGCAGCGCTGTCTTCTTCAACGCGACCTATGAAGTAAGCAGCCAATCTGAATCGGCAACGATCACCATAGTCACTGCCTGCCTGTTGTTCGGCTACTGTTCTGTATGCTTCGAGGAAGCCAACTGTATCGAGTCTATTTTCTCTAAGGCGACCCAATTCGAATCCGGCTCGTTGACCTGCTCGTTGACGCGGGAATTGCGCCAAAGCGCTAGCAAAAAACGCATCCGCCTTGTCGGGCTCATTGAGACGTTCGCTCGCCAACCCTTGATACAGCACAGCATCGGCGGCATATTCTGTATTTGGATACTTTGTTACAATATCCGTGAACACTTCTAAGGCTTGCGCAATGTCTTCTGGTCTTCCTTCACTCACCCCAAGCTGCATATAGCGCTCACCAATCTTGAAAAGCAAGCCCGGCACTTCATCCGAATCCGGATTCTTTTGAATGTATTGCTTGTACTCTTTTATGGCATCGCCCGCTGGCAGGAAGTCCACGAGTTTACCTCCTGAAAACACGATGTCTTCGTCGAGAATACCTTCGTTTACATAGTTGTTCACAAGACCTGTCATTTCGTCTTCGCGGTCGAGTCGCATCAAGCAATACTGCACTCCTCGCATCGCTTCTGGAACCCATGGAGAGCGCGGGTATGCTTCGATAACTTCTCTGTACACCGACAATGCTGTCTCCAAGCTGTCTTGGTTGTACCATGCATCGGCAATGCCAAAATGCGCTCTAGGAACCAATGTTGAGTGCACATACACATCTCTTATTCGCGCATATTCGGTTCGTGCAGCTTCGTACTTGCCTTGCTGGAAATACATGTATCCCAAAGCATACACAGCATGTGGTGCAAACGAAGAATTCGGATACAACTTCAGGAAAACGTCGAGTTCTCGTGCAGCCTCACTCAATTGATTGAGACGGTACAATGCCTGTCCAAGCTGATACGCTGCATACTCACCTTGCGGTGTGTCTTTATGTTTGCGAGCTGCTTGTCTGTAAGCATTTGCGGCAGGCTGATACTGCTTTGTTAGGTAGTGTCCGTCACCTTTTCTCGTCAGCACGTCCAGTGTGAAACGCGAATTTGGGTACTCGCGCAGCAAGCGAGCAAATGTCGCTGCAGACTGCGAGAATTGCTGCAATCTGAACTGCGTCCAACCCAAGGCATACATCGCTTCTTCGCGGCGCTCACTTTCAGAATAATTCCGGACAATATCGGCGTAGATTTCAGAGGCATTGTTTAAGAGACGAGCACCATAGAATGCTTCGGCCAACCAGAATCGCGCTTCCACAAGTTTTGGATCAGCAGGATTCTCAGAAAGAAACTGATTCATGCGCTCTATTGCTGCACCGTATTCTTTTGCTCCAATAAGTGCAATGGCTGACTTAAAAAGACTTTCCCTTTTAAAGGCCTCCATGTTGGGGATGTCGCGTTCTGAGCTTTTAGTGAGAATATTCAGTACATCCTGATACGCAGTGCTAGCGCGAGTAAAGTACCCGGCGTCTAGTGCAGATGCACCGAGCAGCGTCAGTACTTTCACTTTGACAAATGGCGACCGTGCTTCGCGTTCTGCTTTTTCCAGAATTCTGCGCGCATCGTCCATTTGGCCATCTTCATAGTACAGCTGACCTAATTCCAATTGCGCTTCGGCTAGCAACGAATACCCTCCACGCACAGAGAGGCCTTTCAATATTTCAAGAGCTTGGTCTCTTCGTCCCAGCTTTTTTAATGCAACAGCACGATACAACATCGCAGACGCTTTGGCAGAACGTTCGGCGTCTTCAGATTCTAGCAGCTCGTTGTAGTACAAAAGAGCTTGACTGTATTCACCCATGTTGAGTAGCGACCATGCAGAACCTAGACGTGCTCTGTTGATCAGTTCGGAATGTGGCCAAGTGAGCATGAGACTGTCAAACCCTCTCAATGCTGCTTCGTATTTGCCAGCAGCATTCAAGGCTTCAGAACGCAGAAAGACAATCTGCTGATTCTCGGTAGAGTCTGGAGCTAACTCTTCTGGTTTCCACATTGCTCCAGTATGCCAGGTTTCGTAGTACGTCAGCGCTTTCTCTAACTGTGCCAACGCCTCAACGGGTTGTCGAATGATGATATAACATTGAGCAGCGCGAATGAGGGCTGCTACACTGACATTTCCGGACGGATATTGTTCTGCGGTGGCTTCGTATTTAACAATTGCCGAATCAAACTGCAGCAAGCGTTCATCAAACTGTCCCAGCATGAACAATGCGTCGTCGCTCCATCGTTCTCGAGGCCACTTGCGCACGAGTCTTTGCAAAGGTTGGCGTGCATCCTCGTCGCGTCCTAGCCTAGCGAGAAGTACAGATTTCCAAAACAGTGCCGCTGCACCTGTTAGCGCATAAGACGAATCAGTTCGAGCTACTACATCGTGCTCTGCCCGATTCGCTGATTCACTATACCAAAGCAGCGCTTCTTCAGACTGGTCAGTAACCATCAATGCTTCCGCACCAAAGAGTCGCGCCTGTGCCCAAAAAGGAGAGTTGTTGCGCTCTCTCACAAACTCCCGAAGGATAAAGAGTGCGTTTGAGTACTCACCTGCTTGCATTAATGCAACGGCATGGTCGATGGTTGATTTGTCCTCGGCAGGGCCTCGCATTGACTGGGCAATAACATTGCGCAGTCGAGCTTGTGCTTCCTGTAAGCGCTCGTCGAACATGTCTACCGTGCTCAGAGAATAAGCCCTAGAACCATATTCAGGCAGAACGGTTGTAGGCTGCGAGCGCGCGCCATAGCCTACTGAGACAAATACTACACATGCCAGTATTAGCCAGTTTCGTCGAATCATATTGGGATTGTTATGCTGCAAAACCCGCAAAATAGCAAAAACGAGACAATCAAAGTGTCCCGTTTTTGCATATAGTTTCGCTATGTGAATGTTCACTATTCCTTTAAAAAGGGGATTCCAACGGCAATTCCACCAACAGTAACTTTTGCGATATACATGCCAGGTGGTAGCGTTGAAACTTGCATTGTTTGTATTGACTGAGTTCCAACGGAAGTTGTGAATGCATGTTGCGGCATTTTCCGTCCACTCACACTCACAATCTCGGTGTCAACAACAACGGGGACCTTTGATTCGAATTGCAATGTTAGATTTTCAGATACGACTTCACTCTGCAATTTCGCAGAGAATCCATACGTATTATGCAACTCTTCAACGCTTTCAATTGCAATGTTTTCTGTCAATATCATCGGGTCTTGCGGACCTTCCTCGTCTTCTTTCAGCACAAACACTGCGATATTGCCTTCAAACATTGTAACAAACAGCGTCATTGTTCTTCGATAGTCTTCCAAGAACTTAAAGTTGTGCAGTTGAGTGCCGCCGCGTCTCAGTGAGAATTCTATTGCTGGGTCATATTCAATGTTCGTGAGGTTAGAAAACTCGCCATATGAAATTCCATTAATAACATTTCTGTTGGCTACCGAACTCCACAGTGAAAACGGCTCTTCGCCTTCTAGCGCAGAAAACACACGAATATTTATCGTTCCTGGGTCGCCGCGCTCAGCAGAAGCATCTGTCCATGCGATTTGTACATTTTCCTCGTCAGGGCCATAAGCAACACACAGGGTTGCAACTTCATTTCGCATATTCACAGAGTCGGATGCGGCAGGATTATCCGGGTCCATATCAGAGAAAACATTGATTTCCTGTTTTCCTTCTGGCAGATTGCGCACCAATACAGATGAACTGTTGCTTCCCATGCCATAGTTAATCGAGTTGTCTTCGTTTTGGAATGTGAGTACTCTATCTCCACCAATCATATTAATGGCTCGAAACATTCCAAAGCCCGAAATTACTTCGTCGGCAGTGAGCAATGGAGACTGTTCTGCAGCTCTTGACTCATCAAGTACTCGAATTTGTGGGCCAGCATCTGGATCAACAATGATAACTGTGTATGTACGGCCAGACTCAAGGGACAGTCGACCTTCGGCTATTAAATCTTGCGTGGCGCTAGAAAACACAGAGAATGTCGCTACTTGAGCCTCAAGTTCAGTGTAACCCGACAAACTATTTTTTGCGAGATTGGGCTGAATACCAAACTCACTGTTAAGCACGACGTTTACTGCACCGTTTGGAAGTGCATTCAAGAATCGTACGGCCATACTCCCCGATACTGGTGGATCGATTGGCATGGGACCTTCTACAATCTTCTCTTGGCCTTTTGCTCCTACTGCAAAGAACACAAACGGGTTATCAGCTGGTATTGCCACCTCAAATTCATCAATTGGAGTGCCACCATCTTCCGAACTCACAGCAATTGTTGAGTTCCCCTCACTCAAAATGTAGTTGTTGGCCCTTGAAGCACTAATCTGAGCAACTTCTTCTGGTAGCTGCTGGCCGCCAATACTCCAAAAAGACGTTGTAACATCTTGCATAACATTCGCCACACGCATTGGTACAAGAGAACCGAGAGACTCGGCTTCTGTGAGTGGCAATTGTGGGTCTAGCGAGTTTTCAAACAGTACATGCATTGTTGGTTGCCCATCGCGGGTACTGAAGAATAAAGAATAGCTATTTCCCGGATCAAACTGTCCATTGAACTTTCCAACAAGCAGGCCGTCTCTGTCGCGGACTTCAATTTGTTCACTTTGCTCAATTGGCACTTCAGTGAAACCGGAGGCCTCATATTGAGAAATGTTTTCTAAAAATTTAGTGTTGTCGAGAAATACATCAACAGCACCTTCCGCTAGACTACTTGCATGCACCAAACGAATTCGAATGCTTCCCTGTGGAGGTGTTTCCATGTCCCACGACATTGGCAACAGCTTCACATTACCAGGCTCGCCCAACAATGCGACTGTTGTTATTGACGATCCCATCGTGGTGACACTTCCCGAAGCGATTACGGGATCAGAAGCCCCAGCAGCCTTTACAGAAGTCTGATACTCCAATGCCGGAAACTCTGTCCGTACGCCAGAGGAATGAAATGCTTCTACCGCCTCAAACAAATTTAGATTTTCATTGAGGTAGAAGTCTACAGCATCGTAATGCGGCGATGCGTGCACAAATCTCAAACCTGCATCTTGGGCAGAAGCGCTAGTTGCACAACACAACACGCAACCCGCTAGCAGGATCGAAAAGAAAGACTTAAACATTGATACTCCCAACAACCTTGTTGATTGTGTTTACTCAGATTTTCAGAGAAAATGAATATACAGTATGTTGCGTCAACATCAATGCAACACGAGAGTCAACTGTCCGTTGCTCGTATATTCAATCTCTCAAACATACTCTATCCCGGAAAATACACGTGATTTCACAAACAAAACAAGCCCCATTGTTGCCAGAAGACGTTTCTAAACTCGCGACACTGCCTCTCAAGGCTAGGTTGGTAGTTGAGGGATTCATCACAGGATTGCACAAATCACCGTATCACGGCTTTTCGGTAGAGTTTGCAGAACACCGGCAATACATGCCTGGTGATGAGATTCGACACATTGATTGGAAGATTTACGGTCGCACCAATCGCTTCTATGTCAAGCAGTACGAAGAAGAAACAAATCTCAAAGCGATGATTGCGCTGGACGCAAGTGCTTCGATGTCTTATGCTTCTGAGGGGAAAATATCGAAATACGAGTACGGCACCTACCTAGCGGCTGCTCTCACTGTACTCATGATGAAGCAGCAGGATGCAGTTGGTATGTGTTTGTACGATACAGGTATTAAGTCGTTCATGCCCCCACGGGCCAAGATGTCGTATGCTGGTGAGATTCTGAAGAAACTCTCGGCGTACTCTCCACAGAATTCAACGGGATCTGGTGAAGCACTAGGTATGCTTGCAGAAAGACTGCATAGACGGGGCTTGGTGGCAATTATAAGTGATTGCTTAGACAGTGTGGATAGCATCGTGGAAGCGGTGAAACACTTTCGTCACCGCAACCACGAAGTTATACTTTTTCATATTCTCGATCCACGCGAGCTCGACTTTGATTTTGACCGCGATGCTGTGTTTGTAGACTCAGAGAGCGGCGAGGAACTCACCACACAACCGTCTCAAATCAAAGAAGCGTATGCTAAACATGTCAGTGAGTTTGCCGATCGCATTAAGCGAGAGTGTCGCCAACGCAATGTCGATTACATGCAAATCACCACGGACCAACCATTTGACAAAGCTCTATTGGGGTATTTGAACAAGCGCCAAAGAATTGCCGGTTAACAGCAGTTCGTTTGTGGTTTCGTTCCAACAACTGTTACGCTCAACACATTGCTTCCAGATTCTCTAAACTCAGCAATGCGTTCCGGACTCATGTAATCTGTTAAGATATCGTCTGGCAGGTGCACTTTCTTTTCCGATACGATTTCTACGTTTTCAAAACCTGCATCTACAGCGGCGGCCAAATAGTCTGCCTTTTGCAGTGCTCCAGAAACACAGCCCACATACATTTCAGCGGCATTCTTGATCTCATCTGGCAGGTTGCCTTCTAACACCACATCGGAGACGCAAAAGCGTCCATGTGGTTTTGCGATGCGAAACACTTCTGCAAACGCAGCTTTTTTGTCAGGAACCAGGTTCAGCACACAGTTTGAAATGATAACATCGGCTTGACAACCGGCTAATGGTAGATTCTCAATTTCGCCCAGCCTGAATTGAACATTGTTAAAACCGAGCTTGTCAAGGTTTAGGTTCGCTTTTGTGATCATGGCTTCTGTCATATCAACGCCAATCACTTTGCCGCTCTCACCAACTATGGCACGAGCAACAAAAGCATCATTGCCGGCGCCGGAACCGAGATCAACAACTGTGTCACCAGCTTTTATCTGTGCAAACTGCGTTGGAATGCCGCAGCCAAGGCCTAAATCTGCACCAGCAACATAACCAGCTTCTTGTTCGTAGTTTTCAGCAAATACTTCGTAGTCAACGGTATCGCAACACCCTGTTGCACCACAGCAAGAGGCCGCATTCTCTGCGCGACTTTGCTCTGCAATCTTGGCATATTTGTCTTTCACTTCCGCCTTTATTTGATCTGCTGTTTGCATGTGTAGCTCCCGGATTTGAACAAGTTAGAATATGCATGATTGACGAATCTGCGCGTATCTTATTAGTTTTGTGTTTTATCATTATCTCAATCAACTCGGAAGCACACATGTCTACTCGTA
>JAUHYX010000262.1 GCA_030426285.1 bacterium | reverse complement strand
GGACTCACGAGCACTGCCCTGTTTATTGTGCTTACGAGTGAATTTGTACGCTTTGACTACCTGCTGTCTGATTCAGTCAACGAACGCCTGGTTATGACTATTATATGGGGTGTATTTGCACTCATTCTCATCACCTTTGGCTTAAAGAAACAGAATTCCATTGCCCGCTTGAGTGGTATTATCGTTCTCGGCGTAGCACTGTTCAAGACTATTTTAGTCGACCTCTCGCATATGTCGACCATCGCCAAAACCTTTGTATTCCTCGGCGAAGGCGCCTTCATACTCATCGGCACATATTTCTACAACCGCTACCTGCCGGAGAGTGACGAAGAAGATGAAGATGAGACGGATGAGGATGAGCATGACTACGAAGAAGATTAGATTGAAAATCACATACCTGAATCTACATTGTGAGTTGAACAAATGAGTAGCTGGTTGAGAATACTATGCACTTCCGTATTTGTTGTTGTTGGTGCAGTGATCACATCATGTGAACAAGAAGAACACAGTGAATCTAACACCGAAACACCGCTTCCAACGAGATTTGTGATACACAACGTGAATGTCATTCCGATGACAGAACGCGATTCTGTACTTCGCAATGCAAGCATATACATTGCCGACACTCGCATTGTGGCTATCAATGGAGAGGTGCCTGACTCAGTGCATGTAATTGAAGGCAACGGAACGTGGCTTATTCCAGGTCTTGTTGACGCACATGTGCATGGCTTTGCGGATATACATTTTGGAGAGGCGTATCGCACACAGGGTCCCAACTTTGTGGTTGACAATCAAGACGTCATGCTACCATACATTGCAAATGGTGTGACTACGATTGTTGACTTAAATGCACGTGTTGACAACTTTGGCCAGCGCAATGAGATCGTGAAAGGCAATGTTATTGGACCTCGCATGGCGTTGGCCGCACTTATCGATGGCGGGGATGGAAACGGCAGAATTGCCCACACGCCGGAGGAAGGACGTCTAGCAGTCCGCCTGGCCAAAGCTGACGGTTACGATCTGATCAAGGTATATTCGCACCTCAACAAAGAAACGTTCTTTGCCATAGTCGATGAAGCGCAATCACTTGACATGCCCGTTGTTGGTCATATTCCCAACGATTTCCAAGGTAGCCTTCACGAAGCTTTTGTACCGGGCTTCAGCATGGCCGCACATGCCGAAGAGTTTGCAAAACACTCGCATGACATGAGCGACGCAGACATTCAGCGTTTTGTCGCAATGGCTCGTGAGAATGGAACATGGCTCTCGCCTACACTCATTGCCATGCAACGGTTTGCAGAACAGGCGCGGTCGCTCGATAGTCTCTCATACTTGCCTGGATTTTCGTATGTACACCCTTTGATGCAGGACAACTACAATCGTGGTTCTAATCCAGAACGAGTGTTGCATTTGCAAAACACTGTGGCATTCAACAAGCGTTTGGTTCATGCATTCTACCAGGCAGAAATTCCTATTGTAGCTGGGACCGACGCCGGCTGTTCAGGTGTAATTTGGGGCTATTCACTACACGACGAACTAGCGCTACTTGCGGAAGCAGGGCTTACGCATTATGATGTCCTCCGCGCTGCAACAACCTTACCTGCCGAGTGGCTTGGCATCAGTGATCGCATCGGGACCATAGAGGAAGGCAAATTCGCCGACTTTATCCTGCTGCATGGCAACCCACTTGAGAATATTGCAAACACAACCCACATCAACGCGGTTTGTTTCAACGGTAAGCTCGTTCAGAGAGCCAACATCGACAACATGTTGCTGGATCTTGAACGCAAGAACGACTCAACAAAACATGTATATACATGGAAAAACCGCAAGCAATGGTAGAGTTGGAAGGCAGTTAACTCCTGCTGCCATTCTCTCAATGTTCGTGCTTGTTTGTTTTGTTCTTGCTATTGCAACACAATTGCATTAACATTGTTATTCAATTGTATGAGAACGAGCAACATATCCAACACAGGCAAACGCATCGCCATGACAGACAAGACTTCATTTGACGCGATAATCATTGGTGGAAGTTATGCTGGCCTTTCAGCGGCAATGGCACTGGGAAGATCGGTGAGACAGGTTCTGGTTATTGACGCCGGCAACCCCTGCAACAGACAAACACCTCGATCACACAATTTCATCACACAGGACGGTGTAGCGCCACATGAGATTCACACTATAGCCAAGTCACAAGTACTTAAATATGATACAGTACAGTTCGCCGAGGATACAGTTGTAGGTGCTCACAACACCAATACCGGCTTCACTATTGAAACAGAATCCGGCAACACATACTCTGCAAAAAAGCTCATCTTTTCAACTGGTATTGTTGACGAAATGCCAGACATTGAAGGCTTTGCGGAGTGTTGGGGCATTTCAATCGTTCATTGTCCATATTGTCACGGCTACGAACTCCGCAATCAGAAAACAGCAATCTATGCTGACATTCCCAAAGCAATGCACCTGGTTCCCTTGGTGAAGAATCTCACTGACGACGTCACCATTATCCTACCCAAATCATCGGAGCTCAAAGCAGAAGAAGTTCAAACACTTCAAAAGAACAATATTGAGATCCTTGATCTTCCAATCGAAGCAATTGAACATCGTGCTGGCAAACTTCAGGGCATACGTTTTGCGAATGGTGAGGCACGGTCTTTTGACGCACTTTATGCGGGACTACCATTCCGACAACATTCATCTGTACCCGAAGAATTGGGATGTAAACTCACCGAACACGGCCTTATTGAAACAGACAATTTTCAAAAAACCTCGATCGAAGGAATCTTTGCGTGCGGCGACAATGCAGGCATGATGCGATCTGTTTCTAATGCAGTCCACACCGGCAATATCGCCGGAGCCATGGCAAATGCAGAATTGTCAAACGAACAAGCTTAGAACGTGAAATCAGCGATTCACTCGACCTTGGTATCGATCATATGTTTCACCTTTCGGACATCTCTAAACACTCCCGCGCTACATAGTACAACGAACCGAGAAACTACGAAAAGCCGTAGAGATCTATTTCCAATGGCGAGAGTTTGACAATTTGCTGTATCAGTTGTCTGATTGGTTTGGGAGGACTCTCAAATGAAAAATCACCCGCTTCATACACTGTCGTACCGTTCACAATCAGTTTTGCTCCCCAAACGTCTAGTGCAATCTCATGATCAAAATACGGTTCCTGTATGTTTTGAATCATTCTGCTGAGTTCCGCTACTTCCTCGTAAGACAAGGTCTTACTCTTCTTGTCGTCAGCATATCCCAAGTAATAATTTCCGCCAATCGTAATCTGAGTTTCCTTAATCTCAATTTTATAGGAATAGCAGCTTTCATCTTCACAACCAGTGGGGTACAAGAGTAAGATAATATCACTACTATTGCTGGTTGTCTCATTTGTCTGATTGTTATCAATCTCTGTCTTCTGATTCGAGTTGCAAGACAAGAAACAGAAGGTTATTGCGCTCAGAATTAGGCAAGGTATTTTCTTCATAGCACTGCATTTCTACTGGATATATTGGAACGCTCACTTTGTATTTTTCCGATTTTCGTCTCGAAGATACGTTTCTAAGTTGTTAATTTTGTATTCACCCTAAGGTTCATCCAACACTACAAACTCCTAGAGCCGAATGGGACTCTATTGTTTGTAAAAGGCATTGCCAAAACTTATTGTGACCGTACAGCTTTCAGTGTCAGAGACAATTTCGCGACTGCTTGCACCATTCATTGTTGTCGGAATGCCAAGCACAACGAATATCACGGTGCAGGCAATCCTGGTGGCCCCGCCAATCTGGGTGATCCAATCTCGATATGCTCTCCACCTCCTCAAATCTCTTCCGCATCAAATACTTCATAGAGTTGTAATTGCGACACGAGAAACCGAACGGTGTTTGCAGCCGTTACGTCTGTGTACTGAAATTTGACACCCGTCTGTGAAACAGAACTGTACCAAAAGGGTTTCGAGATGACATTG
>JAUHYX010000261.1 GCA_030426285.1 bacterium | reverse complement strand
ACAATGAACCATTTCGAGTGATAGATTTTGGAGACATTGATGATCCTCACCGGAATATATATCACCCATTTATGTGGTGAAATTTGAGTTACTATCTTTAGGCAAACGCAAGGCTAAGTGAAATTTGATGAAAATTCTTATTAGTTTCTTTTTAATTATGATTGTTGCTTCTGAACTTGTGAGCGGTGTTGACGCGATCTGGACTTCAAATTGCGAGATTTCCGACACAATATTCCTTATGGAGACGCGCCATTTTGGCTCTGGTCGTTACTCTGAGCTTGTGCTTGTGTATCCGACTTCTGACGACAGTTTGAGAGTTGAAGCATTCGTCGACGATGGTCGTCTTGTTGAGAACGTCGTTTCGTGTTCGTATGGCGAAAAAGTCATTCGTGAATTTATGAGGATTGTAGACACAAGAGATACTACTGCTCCTAACACATTCAGAGTTCGGTCAAGGATGGATGGTGTTTCGTATTCATATGTTACATCAGACTCGGGAAACCATTGTCACATGGTCGTGAGAGCCCACTATTCACTGGTTTCTCGACTGATCCACGGATTGTACGAGAGGTAACCAACCTCATTCTGTAAAGTGCAGAACCAAAGTTTTTCCTGTGCTTTAGATCGTCGACACGAAATGTGTAGTCAAGACCTGATCGAGAAACGATGGATCCACCAGATATACCAAGCTGAGAAACGTTATGAAAACAAAAAACTTAACCTTTAGCATCGCTCTATTGTTGCTCGTTGGCGGTTGTTCTAATCAATTGCCTGAAGAAGGAAACGAAAGAGACTCCAATCAAGTTGAGACTATTGAGTGCGGGCCTCTTGATTTTGACGAACTGGCGAGTATTCTTGATCTACATTCGACCAGAAATGGTATGTGGCACTTTCATACTCGATTGTTCGGGTTCAGTCTTCGTTGCAACGAAGACACTGTTAAAGGAGATTACCTGGTTTTGGAAAAGGAAGAAATGGGTATTCAAAATAGGAAAAGAAAACCCGGTCAACATATTCCATACTATGGCAATACTTCAGTAGAACTGAAATTTGAAGAAAAGGAAATAGCCCAGGCCATCTTCGGTCACTCGGACCAAGAAAATATCTTCGATGAGTACCAAAAGATCCGAGCGGTATTGGCCTCGAACAGTGTCATGGCCTTTAACAACAACATAGCTGGCTCAAGGTCGACAATAACGACATTTGACAGTATAGCGTATTATTATGGGCGAGTTGAAAATTTAGGCGATTCGATTGACCAGGAACGACAATACACGTCAGATAGCACGTATTGGTTTAGACAGATTCGATAGTAGGTGTGTCGCCCCCCTTTGAACGTTAACAAACGTTAACGGGCTTGTGGACTCTGTGTGCTTGTGGTAGATTCGGTGCATGCGAAAAAGTACATTGTACATATTGTGCGCAGTTATGACCATTGCGGTGTCGGGGATTGTCCTTTCTCAGCTGTATTGGATTAACAATGCCTATACCGTGAAAAATGAACAGGTGGAACTGCGAGTTTCTGCCGCGCTCGATGAAGTTGTGGCAGTGGTGAGTGAGCTCGATGCTCTGAATACAACGCGGGAATACGTGCTCGATCGTCTGCAGTCAATGCGCGATACGGTGCCGCAAGTACAAGCGGTGACGCGATCTGTGCGAGCCCAAACTCAAGCCAATGCCACACAACGCCAAGCAAATATTGTGCGCCATCAATCTGTCATCGCCAGTGCAGATGTACCATTGGAACGCTCTCTTAAGGTTGAGTTCAAAGTCGATAATAGCAATGGTTCGGTCCGGTTCGGCACCAGCGATTTCGAAACTGATGTAGAACACACAACCGTGCAACATGTTGTGCGGAATAATGGCGATGATACAACTGTGTTTGTAACCGTAGCTCCACGTGAAAAAGAGCATGAAGTATTCGTGTTTGGAAACATGATGGAAATGGAGTGGATCCGCGAAGAACTAGACCGTGAAAATGAAAAACTCGACAACAAACTAAAGTTGATCGAAGACCTAGTTGTACGCCTCTCAAAACCAAAGTCATTCGAAGAACGCATCGATGTGGTGACGGTAGATTCACTGCTGAATTCTGCCTTGACACAACGGGGAATTGAGTCACAGTTCCAATGCCGAATCGTGCCACTCAACGATTCTGTCTTTCCAAGTAGTGAAAGCGTGGCTGATACACTTATGGCCGAGAATTCGTTTTCGCGACAGTTGTTTCCTACTGACCGCTTGAATGAGGCTGGGTTGTTGACCCTTACCCTTCCCGACCTTTCAAGTGATGTGCTGACCTCCATGTGGGATGTTATCGGTGTTTCTGCCCTTTGTATCGTTATGGTCGTTATTGCTTATGTGTATACTATCAGATTGATGCTCCAGCAAAAGAAGTTGTCCGAAATGAAGACCGACTTCATCAATAATATGACCCATGAGTTAAAGACGCCTATTACAGCTATCGGACTAGCTGGAGAAGCATTGCTAGAAGGAAAAGTGCTGGCACAACCCGATACAGTACATAGATATGTGTCGTTGATTCGACAGGAAAATAACCGCCTTGCTGGTCAGGTGGAGAATGTTTTGCAGGCTGCCCGGTTGGACAGAGGAACTATTGAGCTTCACCGCGAAATGTGTAATGTCTGTGACCTGGTTGCTTCAAGTACCGACGCTCTAAAGCTTCGGATTGAGTCGAAAGGCGGTGCTCTTACCATCCTCCACGCACAAGGCGATTGCTCGGCTAGTGTTGATCCGATGCATATCACAAATGTCATTCACAATTTGGTGGACAATGCTGAGAAATACTCGCGTGGAACACCGGAGATTACTATAGCTACCGAGGTGCAACCACACAGTATTGTTCTCACGGTTAGCGACAAGGGAATTGGCATGACAAAACAAGAATTGCAGCATGCGAGTGAGAAGTTCTACCGTGTTCCTACTGGTAACGTGCACAATGTAAAAGGGTTCGGCCTCGGCTTGTTCTACGTGTCTCGTATTGTAGAATCGCACGGAGGTACTGTGACTATTCAGTCGCAAAAAGGTGTGGGTACAAGTGTTAGCGTGACACTACCCCGAGAATTGGGGTTGAGTCATGGCTGAAAATATTCACGTACTGTTGGCTGAAGACGACCCGAGTTTGGGGACGCTGCTCACAGAGTATCTCGAACTCAAGGGATACGAAGTCACTTTGTGTGCAGACGGCGACGTTGCTGCGCAGCGCATACAAGAGGGTGTAGAGTTATTTGATATCGCAATTTTAGATGTTATGATGCCGCGTCTCGACGGATTTGCTGTTGCAGAAAAGTTGCGTGCATGCAGCGATATGCCCATGATTTTTCTCACCGCACGTTCGGATAAAGACGACAAGATCAATGGGTTTAAGATTGGTGCTGATGACTATGTAACAAAGCCATTTTCAATGGAAGAGTTGTTGTGCCGAATACAAGCTTTGATGCGTCGAGCATCGCAAGTAGTTCAACAAGTAGAGAATTCTTTCGCGTTTGGACACTTTGAATTTATAGTTGCAGAACAGAGCCTGCATTCTCCTAGTGGTCCCAAAAGCTTGAGCACGCGCGAGAGTGAGATTATGCACATGCTGTGCGCCAACAAGGGTAAAGTTGTACCCCGCACAGGTATTTTGCAAACCCTATGGGGTGATGATTCCTACTTCAATTCGCGCTCATTGGACGTGTTTATGTCGCGGCTCCGCAAACACTTAAAGTCCGATGACACAGTAAAGATTGTCAGTGTTCACGGTAAGGGGTATCGCCTTGTTGAAACCAACTGAGCATCGGCAGTATTCTCACTACTTGTTTATTCCTCGCGTTCCATGGCAGAACCTGTCACTTTTGAGCCAAAATACACTGCATTCATGAGCAGCTTGTTTGTATTCCACCAGAAAGCTCTAAAGTTCAAGGCATCTGGGAAAGCAATCACTGACCCACTTCCCACGCGATACGAAACACAGGCGGGAGATTCTGCCAGATTCTCTCGGTGG
>JAUHYX010000260.1 GCA_030426285.1 bacterium | reverse complement strand
GGCTGTAGCAGAAGTTGTTGAAGACTACGCACTCACGTATGTGGTTGATCGAGATGGCATTCACAACCATCAAGGTTCAAACAACAGTGTTGCAGATGAACTGCAAGAGTATGTGCTGCACACAAAAACAGCAGAAGCGGTGGACGTTTGTGAAATGCTGACGCAACTCACTGAACTACTGCAACAAGATGAAACGAACGACGTGACGGTGGTGTGGACAACCCCCTACCGTGGACCAACTCGCGAGGAAGCTAACCTTCCATGTTATGCAGATGGTAGCGCATTCGTTGAACTTGAGGGTGCAGAACATGTCAAACATGTAGTGCTGTCCGACGGGCGGTTCTCAAAAGTACAAGAGTCGTTTGTGAACTTTTTGAGCAAACATTTTGATAACGTGGAAGTTGTGTCTGTGGAGGTGCCAAATGCGTAGTCTCTTCGTTCTGATCTTGGTCGGTATCGCGGTACTGACGACGTCCTGTCATCACTTTCAAAAGCCAGGTGCGCAACGGTATAGTCATAACACACAATCCTATGACCAACCAATTCCGCGTGTCAAAACAATTAATGTGTTGCCAACCGGTGACTTTGAAGTCTCAACCGGACCTGTGGATCAAGTGCTGCGTCTGAATCGCATCGATCAAAGCGTATCGTTCTATGTCGGTGATGTTGTGCGTTTGGAAATCGACACGTATGTGCCGGCTGAGTACCTGGACTTGCGATCTGAATTCGATATGCAAACTGGCAGGGTGGAGCTGACTCTCGTAGACAAACGCGATGATGTTGATCCGATCGAGATAACAGCGAAGTGTCAAGTGTTTCAAGTTGGACTCACATTGCCAGAAATCACCGTGGATCCTAGTCTCGCACTTTCCGATCAGCCAGAGCAAATAGTGGTCACGCCCCGCATGGATGCCAATTGTAATGTTGTGGGCTACGAAGTGCGCTACGGCTCAACGAGTCATGGCTGTGCAAGCGGTATAGACAATCTGCGGCAGTACAGTGATTGCTACAATCGCACCAACCGCCAAGTGCGTAAGCGAAGCGAGCCACAGCAGAATGAAGAGGAATTCATGGACAACTTCTTTAATTCGTGGAAATAGTATGCCAACAAATGTTGTAAAAATATGTGTAGTACTGATGCTGTTTTTCGTCAGTGCTGCGGCTGTAGCGCAAGCTCAAGGTCTCACAGGCTCAGAAGTGTTTGATGCGAATGCCGCAAGTGTCGTGAAAGTGGCCGCCGGTGGTACTGTGTCGGCAGGAGTAGTTGTAGCTGCACCAAATATCATTGCAGTTGATCCCTTCGTGTTCAAAGGCGCAAGCCGTGCTGTTGCCATTGTGACAACACGGAGCGGACAAAAATTTCGTGCCAGCGTACTTGGTGGAGGCTCACTGCAAGCCCCAATGTTGCTAGAAGTGCAAGGCCTGTCTGCTTCAGCAGTACAATTCGCCAACAAGCCGGTAGCGATAGGAGAAACTCTTTTCGGTATCGGACACAAGCTCGGCGGAGAATGGGTGTTCTCGCAAACCAGTGTGTCAACAGTCAATCAGAGGGTATACGCAAGAAGCAATGAACTTGAAGTGTTTCATACATCGGGTGTTATGCTGGGTGGAAAACGCGGCACTGCGCTATTCAACAATAACGGTGGTTTTACCGGGCTGTGGGTCGACAGTACAAACGGCGCGAAGGTATTGCCTTTTGGTGTTGCTGTTTCAGCAGATGTCATCGAACGTGAATTGCAAGCGCTGGGCAAAACTGTGCAGTATGCGCAAGCCAGTGTGACAGCGAACAATCAGCCTGTTCCGCCACAGGTTATTCGCGTGCGAGATACTGTGTTTATCACTAAGTCAGGCGAAATTGAACGTCAACGAGCAGCTCTTGATTCTACGCAAGAAATCGTCAACATTCGCACAGCCGAGCTCGCTGAAATGCGCTTGCGCCTGGAATTCGAGCAAAAGGAACTCACGCGCAGAATCAGAGAATCTGAGGCTATGCGCTACGAGTATGAACGAAACATTGAGCATGTGCGCGATTCTATTGATGAAGTTGTGCAAGATCTCAATGAACAAATAGCTGACATTGAACAGCGTATGGCAGCCACGGTAGAAGAAGAAGAACGAATCGAAGAAGCATGGAGCGATGTGAAGAAACGACAAGTCACGAGGTTTGGATTGGAACCAGAACTTGGTGCTGGTGCAACGTATAATCCAACTGCAGACGTTTTCGGTCTTACCGGTTTAGCGTCTTTGCAATTCACATACACTTTTGGCGTAGGGCGTGCCTATAATCACAGTGTTGTTTCGCGAGATATGATTGGAGCGTATGCTGCATTGCGAACCGTTGGTACAATTGAGTTCTCGAATTGGCAATCTACGACCACTGAAGCTGGAGCTGTGCTGAGTTTCAATGATACATGGCGCTTTCGTATTGGGCACAGCATTGATAGTCCTGGTGAGTATTTTTACGGGGACATGTCGCTCAATGCAAGCTCTCATGAACTACCATTTCGTGTAGTTGTCGGTTACCTGGCAAATCAAGACAACAAGACTGGAGTGTTTAGCCTGGGCGTAAGTCTTGGATGGCATCTTGGTTTTTTGCGATTCTGACGACACATGTTACTCTGGCATGCACGTTTTGCAAGGCGTGTAGCCTTCTGTCACAGCTCGGTTGAAGGTCAGCTCGAACTTTGAATCGCGTGTGTGTGGACATCCAGCTTCATGCATTTTCTCGCCGTGAAGCGTCACCACAACTGTGCGAAAATTCGCAGATTCAGAATCTGCGGTGTCATCTCTGACGGTTACAAACCAATGTGCCAATGTGACGACAGCGAGGAGTGTACACACTATCCAAAAACGGGACTTATTCATGAGCCTGAAATTCGCTCCCGTAAACGCTCAACATACTTTTTCACACTTGGATGCGTAAGTCCCAGTTTCTGTGCAGTTTTGGAGTAGTTTCTGTCGTTGTCCAGAAACACTGCCACAGTTAGAATATCGCCTATCAATTCATGGATTTTGTCGAGCTGCAGCACTTCTTCAGGTATTTCCAAACTCGCAAAGTCACTCAGCTCAGGTTGCATTTCGAGTATGAGGTTATGAACACGTTCAGCATCAATCAGTGTATTCCCGCCATAGTACACGTATAGCCGATTGTACAGAATCTTGAGCTCGCGTACATTGCCGGGAAACGAATATTCTTTTAGGCGTTCGATGGCGGATTCGGCAAAGCGCAACGGCAATTCACTACCTTGTTGAAAGCGTTCGAGTATATAGGGAATCTGTTGAGATCGTTGACGCAGTGGTGGAATGTTGAGCTCAAATTGACGCAAGCGTTGGTACAAATCTTCTCTAAAGGTTCCTTGAGAAACCATCGTTGAGAGATTTGCATTGCTGGCCGCAATCACGCGGGCTTGTGACACTTTTGTGGTCGTGGATCCGACCATACGGTACTCTCCACTCTCGAGAAAACGCAAGAGCTTAGCTTGCACGGGCACCGATATCGAGTTGATCTCGTCCAAAAACAGTGTACCCTTGCTGACTTCTTCCACAATACCGCGCTTGTCAGTAATTGCTCCAGTAAATGCACCCTTTTTGTGGCCAAACAATTCGCTTTCCAGAAGTTCAGAGCTCAGTCCAGCACAGTTGAGGATTTCCATGCGCGGGCGTCCGCTGGCTTCATGTAGCGTTGAGGCGAGCACTTCTTTACCAACGCCTGTTTCACCGGTGATCAAAACATGCCAATTTGAACGCGCAATATTCTTTTGCACAGCTGTCAGTTGCAGCGGATCTTCAACTGTTTCAATTGCACCGGGATTCTGAACTGGCACCATTGCTTCCATGGTCTTCAGCTTCTGCAATTGCGGCACAACATTGGTCATGCGCGGAATCTCGAAGATGGTTTTTCCCTGTTTGGCATGCTGCTTCATGACGGTGCGAACAAGTTGCAATGGGTAGATGCCAGATTCGGCCATAATCAGCCAAGCTGAGTGCATGGCCGGTGTGC
>JAUHYX010000259.1 GCA_030426285.1 bacterium | reverse complement strand
CAAAGCGAACGTTTTCAAGAATACTATCACTGAACAAGAAGGTTTCTTGCGGCACAACTGCAATTCGAGAACGCAACTCTTGTACATCACAATCCTGTACTGCAACGCCGCCAACAGCAAGCTGTCCAGTACTGACGTCATACAACCTAGGAATGAGGTTGAGCAATGTTGATTTACCACTGCCAGTTTCACCAACGATGCCGAGTGTTTGCCCCGGTTCTATGCGTAGAGAAACCTGCTGTAATGCAGGTGTTTTTGCATCTGGATACGAAAAAGAAACATTGTCTAGTTCAACAGAGAGTGGTCCAGGCGACAGGGGTTTTGCTTCAGTTGGAACAGTGAGATCAGACTCTTGGTCCAAAATATCGCCCAATCGGCCTGCGCTAGCAGCGGCGCGTTGTATAATATTGACAACCCATCCAATAGCCATCACTGGGAATATCAACATAACGATATAGCCAAATAGCGCAACGAGATCGCCTATAGTGATGATGCCTTCCATGACCATGGTACCACCAATGCCAAGGGCAATCACTTGGGAAAACCCGACCAAAACCATGAGCAGCGGAAACGTAAGTGCCTGCGCCTTGGTTAAGCTAATATTGCTTTTTAAGTATGCTTCACTAAATTCCTCGAAGCGCTCTTGCTCATATGTTTCTCGGGTGAATGCACGCACGAGACGCGTGCCAGACAAGTTTTCCTGGACCCATGTTGTGAGCGAAGAGAACTGCTCTTGTACTGTCCTAAACAGCACGTGTACCCGCTTGCCGATCAAGTAGATGCAAATGGACACGAAAGGCAGCGGAATCAATGCATACAATGTAATTTCGGAACTGATACTAAACATGAACACCAAGCTCAGTACAAATGTACTGATGGTATTCGCCGAGTACATCATCGCCGGGCCTAGGAACTCGCGAACGGCGTTGACATCATTGGTCGCGTGCGCCATCAAGTTTCCTGTGGAATTTCTGCCAAAGAACTTGGCACTTTGCTGCTGAATAGAAGCAACAAAATCGTTGCGTAGTTCGAACTCAATCTTGCGTGACGCGACGATGGTTGTTTTGCGGGTAAAATATAGGAACACGCCAGCAGCTACCTGGAGACCGATGATGAGCAACACATGTTCGAGCACATCCGACATTTCATACGAGCTACTGTCTCCCCGCAGTAGATCAACTGTTGCGCCTACTGCTTTAGGGACCTGCACACCAAAGACATTACTTGCTAGGACAAGAAAGAATCCTGCGATGTACAATTTTTTGTGACGCGCAATATATGGGAAGAGTCGTTTGAGTTGCTTCATAGGCACTTAGGACGATCGAACCTGTGCTTTGTTGGTATGCAAAAAAGACAAAGGCCTCTGCGACAGTTACACACACTAGGTGCATACAAGTCGCAGAGGCCTTTGAAACAATGTTTATACGGAACTCACAGCTATGTACCTGCTTGTGAGCCCCAATCGACCATCAAGGTAAATCGCATTGTGTTTGCGAGTGGGTGATTGTCTTCTACTGGGTTGATAAAGGAGAAGTCCAATCCGAAGATATCATACTTTACACCTGCGCCGAATGTGTAATAGCGGCGATCTCCGATTGACTGAGGCTCAGTAAAGTAACCACCGCGAAGAGCAACAACACCCTCGTACCAGTACTCCAAGCCCATGGAAAGTTCCATGCCACCTTCACCCCAAGCAGAAACGAAAGACTTCGGGATTTTGTCAGCACCAAGCGAGTCGCGACGCACCAAAAGCTTTGCTACATCAAATGCAAATGTCAGGTCATTGTACTCATCTTCTGCGAGTACAACAGATGTGCCTAATCGCAGCATAGTTGGCAGCGGGTCCGACTGTTCATTGTATGTAACAGAAGGTCCAATGTTCTGCAAGTTGAGTCCCAGACCAAACTTGTCGCTGAGGTCCCATCCAAACAAGTCCAGCTCTTCTGGTGCCCACAACAAACCGAGGTCAAAAGCCACAGAGACTCCAGTTCCAGACCCTGAAGCAGCATCGCTTTCACTCGACAAATTCGATTGAATGTATCGCAACTGAATGCCACCACCTAAGTCGGGAGACAAATCTGTAGCATATGCTAAACCAAAAGAAAATTCATTCGAACGAAATGTTCCAAGTACCTGGCCAGCAGAATTGGTGCGAGTAAACTCACCCAAATTCATAAGAATAAAATTAAAAGCAACAGTTCCTTCTACTTCTTCAACGTATTGGCCATAAGCGCCATAACTATAAAACAAGTCGGCATTGAATTGTGGCAACCATTTCGAAAAGGATAGAGAAGCCTGCCGGTCTCCTTGAAAGGCAAGGCCACCAGGATTCCAGTAAATGGCGTTTATATCATCCGCCAACCCGGTTCCAACATCTCCCATACCGCTAGAACGCGAATTTGGAGAAATAAGTAAAAAAGGAACGGCTGCACCGCCGGCCTGAGCTGCTACTTCTTGTACTCCAACACATGCCATGAGCACCATTGGAAGAATAGCTGTTTTTGCAAATTTCCGAATCATCAAGTTTCCTCGGTTATTGTACTCTCTATCTGTATTTGTTGTATTCTTCATACGAGCTATCTATTACTGTACCATTTTTACAACGGTACCGGTGACAGTCTTTAGTTTGTTGTTACCCTGCAAGACTATATTGTACACATACACACCATCCGGAGTAGAATCTCCATGTGAATCCAATCCATTCCAAGTTAGGTTCAGCAGGGACTGCCCGGTGACAGGTTCAGAAGTATACATATTGCGACCATCAACACTGTAAATATACAACTGAGCGCTCAGTGCATCCAAACTATTATGGCGTACCTCAAGGTTCAGGATGTCGCTAAACGGATTAGGGTAAGCGTTGGTTTCGTTGACCACGATATATCCGTCGCAGTCAATGGAAAAGAACGAAGTCTTTTCAGAATAATTATTGTAAACGTCCCATGCACGAACTTTGATAAAGTGGTCGCCGCATGGCAAGTCGAACAACTGGCGTGTAGCAGTACCTCGTCTAAAATCTTCGAACGACACTGCGAAGTCCGACGTCAGACTAATGGATTCTGGATCAGTGTTAATCCAGGCTTGGATATCATGCCCAATGCCATTGCCAGTAGCATTAATACCAGAGTCATCGAAGAGATCGACTATTAGTAGTGGATTCTCGCTCGCGACGTCGCCAGACTCAAAATTGCGATTATCGAGATAAATATCAATCTCAGGACCTTCGGTATCTACAACTGAATTGTCATCAATGCCCCCTACGAGAAATTCTTTTGAACTTCCCATGGCAAATTCAATTGAATCGTCATCAAAAGCATAAATGTAGAGTCGCCCTTCAGAATTTGAAAAGCTGATGTCTTTTGGGACAATGAATTCAGTAGAAAAGTGCCCGTTTTCAACTTTTGCAGCCGCAATACTCAGGAGACCACCATTGACCCAATAGCTGTGTATAGTTCCGTCGATATCCTCAACGCGCTTATCGACATCTGAGTCATACAGATTCACTAATGCTGTGCCATTAAAATTTGTGTCGATGTCGCCAAATCCATTTCTAATCACACCGGATAACGAAACGGTCGAGAGAGACTTGAGCAATGGTTTCTCCGGCTGATTTTCAACGGGCTCACCATTGAGATGAGTAACCTGAGAAGTACTCTGAGGTATTTGCAATCGCATCACTGGATCACCGAGCAAAAAGTACTTCTGGTCATTGCGTTCGTTGCGCTGTACTTTCACGGCACGCAGAGCATCGCCGAGGCGAGCATATTGTCCGTTACTTCTCGTAAACAAGGCTGTGTAAAAACCCTCATTGATGAGTGCGTTTTCTAGTGCATACACTGTGCGGGCCGCACTAAAAATTCCTATGGCACCGCCAGATTCAGAATGAATGAGATCTTCAGCACCGCTGGATCTATTTTCTATATCATCAAATCGACCAAAATCACAGGTTGCAGCGGTTAAAAAGAACAATTTGTCGTTGTTTCGAAACAAAGGCACAGTTTCATCTTTTACAAAAA
>JAUHYX010000020.1 GCA_030426285.1 bacterium | reverse complement strand
CAATATCGACTTTATCGAGAATGTGACGTACCGCGAAGAAGTCGATGATCAAACTGGTCACATCACGAAGATGATTATAGAATCTCGTGACAGAACGAAGTCACCAGTAATCGAAATTGTAGACGATAATGGCAAGCATTTGCAGCAGTATATCATGCCGCCAAACGCTCAGATTATGGTCGACGACGGAGATGCAGTAAGCGTTGGTGCGCAACTTGCCAAGATTCCGCGTGATGCTGGTAAGACTCGTGATATCACGGGTGGTCTTCCACGTGTTACAGAATTGTTTGAAGCTCGTTCGCCACAAAAAGCTGCCGTTGTATCTTCTATCGACGGAACAGTTGGCTTTGGCAAACCAAAGCGCGGCTCGCGTGTGATTGTGGTTACTTCCTTTGATGAACAGACAGTTAAAGAGTACTTGGTACCGTTTAACAAATACGTTCTTGTTCAAGAAGGTGACACAATTCGCGCCGGTGAAACTCTCACTGACGGACCGATTGACCCGCATGATATCCTCGGTATCATGGGTGCCGGTGCCGTGCAGCAGTACCTCGTGAATGAGATTCAAGAAGTGTACTTGATGCAGGGTGTGAAACTCAATGACAAGCACATCGAAGTGATTGTTCGTCAAATGCTTCAGAAACTCAAAATTGTTGAGTCCGGAGACTCTCGTTTCCTCGTGAACGACCACGTAGACCGCGGTCGCTTTACAGACGAAAACGAAATGTTGAAGAACATGGTGATTATCACAGAACGTGGTGATACACGCTTCAAGCTCAACAATATGTATCCGAAGAAGAAGGTCAAAGACACAAACAATGACCTGAAGAAGAAAGAAAAACGCCCATGTAAGTTCCGTTCAGCGGATCCTGCAATTGGTGTTCCTATTCTTCTCGGGATCACGCAGGCTGCTTTGAATACAGATAGTTTCATCTCAGCAGCATCGTTCCAGGAAACTACACGTGTACTTACTGAAGCTGCCGTAGCTTCAAAAGTTGACACATTGGAAGGATTGAAAGAGAACATCATTCTCGGTCAATTGATTCCTGCAGGAACTGGAATGCGTCACTGTCAAGACTTGAACATCTCTTCAAAAGTCGGAAACATTTTCGATCACGAAGAAATCACTGGCAAGCAATTGGCAGGAAAGATTGAACCAGTAAATGCCTAAGGTATTTCTGTTCGGATAAAAAGAAAGGCGTCACGAATTATTCGTGACGCCTTTTTTGTGTTTTGGCAAAACAAACGACGTAGTTGGTATCCATAGTATGGGAATACGGTTTACCAATGCTTTACCGTCAGAACTCAGAAGTATCCTCATGTTCGAGTTCCCACTGGTATCTTGACACAACAATTGTGTTTGACAAGTTATCGTGCCAGAAGCGGCGATCTTTTGTGAAAAAGCAACTAAAGAGATCCAAGGGAATGCACTTAGAGAGAGTGCGAATAAAAGCACCACTGAGAGTAATAGGGTGGCGGTTATCTTGAACAACCATGAGTCCAGTCGCCATCTTTCCAATCGAGCGCGACATAATACCTTCAACAAACCACATGTATGCAAAGGGAATGGTTATTGAAAGAAAACTCCCAAAAACAGCATACCACATCACTTCGGGCCAATCCGACATAGAAGGTGGAGCAGATGTTCCCATTTTAGTGAGCTGGTCTTTATATGTTTCCAATATGTACGAAAAGTACGGGGCCATAGCAGCAACAGTAAGGAATATAGCCACTGTGACATCAATCACAAATGCAACAATGCGTTTCCCTAGGAATCGTTCAGTGTCAGAACCTACTTCTGCAGTATTGCTCATGGTTGTTGGGCTCGAAAAACAAGACAAACGTAGTCAAACTTGTTTGTACGAAAACTAAAGTTGATTCAAATGATGAATTCAAAACTACATAAAAATGAATTAGTAAGCTGCCGTAGAGAGCAATATGTATCGTGAGGTGTGAACGACGAGCCCGAGGAGAAGGCCAATGCAGGGGAAAAGTGTAGTTGAGATCTGAGAAAAAAAAGGGGCAGCGAAAAATCGTTGCCCCTCTTCTGAATTGTCTATTCAAACTCATCGCCGAATTCGTTCTCTCCATCGAGATATGCCAGCCAATCGTCTTTCATCACAACGCGTGTGTCGGCAATAGAGTCATGCCAAAACACACGAGAATCTCTAAACAGGCCACTAAACACCTCGAAAGGAATGATGCGGCACAAAGTGCGAACAATAGCCTTACCCATCGTGATCTGCTGTCCATCCGTAGTAACAACGATAGTACCAGCAGCCATCTTGCCGATAGTTTGTCCTTTTAGACCTTCCATGACACACAAGTAAGCAAATGGAAACAAGGCAAGCACCAAGTACCCTAACAACATAGAAACTATAAAAGTGTCAGATGGAGCAGCACCTGCTTCAATACTTGCTAAATCATTGGTTGCAAAGAAAATCCCACCCAGTACTGCTATGGCGGCAAACCAAAGCGCATACATGACCACTACATCAATGATATATGTGAGAAAACGTTTGCCGAGCGAAGCGCTAGGAAGAGAAAAATCAGAATCTTTGTGCATTAGATACCCCTATAATGTGAATATGACTAGTGCTAAAAACGCACCAAAAAACAATTAGGTATTGTCCCTATTGGGATTTAAAACCGGAATTCCTTAATTTAGTAATCTTTGCTAAAAGTCCCAACGAGACTTTAAAACCGACGAAAACAGTTCATAAATACAGAAATTTATTTCAGGAACACAGAAATGGAAAGCACGAAGAGACGGAATATCGGAATCTCCGCTCACATTGACTCAGGTAAAACTACCCTGAGTGAACGCATTCTGTTCTACACCGGAAAGATCCACAAGATACAAGAAGTACGTGGAAAAGACGGTGGGGCGACCATGGACTCCATGGACCTTGAGAGAGAGAAGGGGATTACAATTCAGTCCGCAGCAACGTATTTCGAGTGGAAAGGTTTTGGAATGAACCTTATTGACACACCGGGACACGTTGACTTTACAGTTGAAGTTGAGCGTTCATTGCGCGTGCTTGACGGAGCTGTGCTCGTACTTTGTTCTGTTTCTGGTGTTCAGTCACAGTCTATCACTGTTGACCGTCAGATGAAGAGATACAATGTGCCGCGCATTGCCTTCATCAACAAAATGGATCGCGCTGGTGCAAACCCAGACCGCGTAACAACTCAGCTGAGAGAAAAGCTTGGCCACAATGCCGTTGGTATGACAATGGCGATGGGAGCTGAAGACAACTTTGCCGGTGTTATTGACTTGCTCAAGATGCAAGCTGTGTACTTCGATGGCGAAAATGGTGAAATCTTGCGCTACGAAGACATCCCAGCAGAGTACGTAGAAGAAGCAAAAGAACGCCGCAACAAGCTAGTTGAAGCCGTTGCTGACTTTGACGACGATATTGCTGAGCGCTTCTTGATGGAAGAGGAAATCTCTGCTGAAGACCTCATTCCTGTTATTCGTCAGGCAACGCTTGACCTCGCCATGACACCTGTATTTGTTGGCTCTGCTTACAAAAACAAAGGTGTACAGGTCATGCTCGAAGGTGTTATGAACTTCTTGCCAGCACCAGAAGAAGTACCTTTGGAAGCACTTGACCAGGACAATGACGAAGCTGCAGTTGAGTTGCAGACTGACCCAGACAAGCCACTCGTAGCATTGGCATTTAAACTTGAAGACGGCCGTTACGGTCAGTTGACATATGTACGCGTATACCAAGGAACCTTGAAGAAAGGTGACTTCATGTTCAACCAGTCTAACAAGAAGAAAATTAAAGTACCTCGTTTGGCTCGCATGCACGCAGATCAGATGCACGATATCGACGAAGCGAAGGCTGGCGAAATCGTAGCAATGTTTGGTGTTGACTGTGCATCTGGTGACACGTTCACAGATGGAAAAGTGAACTACACTATGACATCTATGTTCGTACCAAATCCGGTTATCGAATTGGCAGTTGAGCCGAAAGAGAAATCAGGACAGGTTCAATTCTCTAAAGCGCTTAACCGCTTTACAAAAGAAGACCCAACATTCCAGGTTTATCGCGACGAAGAAAGCGGTCAAACAATCATTCGCGGAATGGGTGAATTGCACTTGGAAGTTTATATCGAGCGCATCCGTCGCGAATACAACTGTGAAATCGTAGTTGGTCAGCCGAAAGTGGCTTACCGCGAAACGATCACAAAAGAGACGACATTCGACTACACGCACAAAAAGCAAACAGGTGGTTCCGGTCAGTTTGGTCGCGTAGCTGGTATTATGACGCCAATGGACTTGGATGACGAGAATGGATACGAATTCGTCGACCAAATCGTCGGTGGTTCTATTCCGCGCGAATACATCCCATCTGTTGACAAAGGATTCCAAGACAACTTGCAGGAAGGTCGATTGATTGGCCAGCCAGTAGTTGGTGTGAAGATCACGTTGAATGACGGTTCTTTCCACGCAGTTGACTCCTCTGAGATGGCATTCCGTTCTGCAGCAATGGGAGCCTATCGTCAAGCGTACGCACAAGCAGCTCCGGTTATTCTCGAACCGATGATGAAAGTTGAAGTTGCAGTGCCAGAAGAGTTCCAAGGTGCAGTAATCGGTCAGTTGAACCAGCGTCGTGGCATGATTCAGAACACAGAATCAGATGGCAACTACGTAAATGTTGAAGCCGAAGTACCATTGAGCGAGATGTTCGGTTACTCAACTGAATTGCGTTCTGGTACACAAGGTAAAGGTGAGTTCTCGATGGAATTCGCACGCTACATGAAAGTACCGAAACAGGTTCAAGATGACCTGATCAAAGAGTACCAGAAGCAGAAAGAAGAAGCAAATTAATAGTGAAAAGCGATTACGTTTGGTTTAAATGTATTTAAATCGTAATTTTGGAAGCTCTGTCGATTTTGACGTTTCGCGACGAATCGCTTTTAAGTTTAGGAGATTAACGTGCCTACAATTAGTCAGCTTGTCCGCAAAGGGCGCAAGCAAATAACAGAAAAGAGTAACTCACCTGCGTTGGCGTCATGCCCGCAGCGTCGTGGAGTGTGTACTCGTGTATACACAACAACGCCTAAGAAGCCAAACTCAGCGCTTCGCAAGGTGGCTCGTGTTCGTTTGACGACAGGGATAGAGGTTACGGCATATATTCCGGGAGAGGGGCATAACCTTCAGGAACACTCAATCGTGCTAATCCGCGGTGGACGTGTTAAAGACCTTCCGGGTGTTCGATATCATGTTGTTCGTGGAACAGCTGATACGCAGGGTGTCGAAGGGCGCATGCAAGGTAGATCCAAGTATGGTGCCAAGAAGCCTAAGAAATAAACAGTGTATAACGCCAGAATAGATTTGGTGATATGAGAAAAAGAAAAGCAGAAAAACGCAAGCAGATACCAGATCCACGATACAACGATCTGTATGTATCGCGTTTCATCAACAATCTGATGCGCGACGGGAAGAAAAGTACCGCTCGCAAGATCTTGTACGGTGCCATGGATATCATCCGTGAGAAGACTGGGCAAGATGAGTTGGAAGTATTCCGCAAAGCGATGGCGAATGCTGCACCTGCAGTAGAAGTTCGTTCACGCCGCGTGGGTGGAGCAACGTATCAGGTACCAGTTGATGTTGCTGAAGGTCGCCGTACAGCTCTCTCAATTCGTTGGGTGCAAAACTTTGCACGCTCGAGAAGAGAGCCAACTATGGCTGAAAGACTTGCTGCCGAACTGATGGCTGCCGCTAATGGAGAAGGCGGTGCTATTAAGCGGCGGGACGAAGTGCACCGCATGGCTGATGCCAACCGTGCTTTTGCGCACTTCAAATGGTAATTGCACAGTAAACGACTGTGTGGGATTGACATGAAGCGTTCTCATTCCATAGCCAAGGTTCGCAATATTGGCATCATGGCTCACATTGATGCTGGTAAAACAACCACAACAGAGCGAATACTGTTTTATACAGGAGTCGTTCACAGATTGGGAGAAGTTCATCACGGAACAGCAGTGATGGACTACATGGAGCAGGAAAGAGAGCGTGGAATTACCATTACTTCCGCCGCAACAACGTGCTATTGGCACGACCATCAGATCAACATAATCGACACACCTGGGCACGTGGACTTCACAGCAGAAGTGCAACGTTCGCTCAGGGTACTTGACGGAGCGGTCGCTCTATTTTGTGCCGTCGGTGGTGTTGAGCCGCAGTCCGAAACCGTTTGGCGACAAGCCGAGGGATATAAGGTTCCGCGCATAGCATATGTCAACAAAATGGACAGGATAGGAGCTAACTTCTACAATGTCCTTGGCATGATGAAAGAGCGTTTAGGAGCGAATCCCGTAGCAGTACAACTGCCAATCGGTGCTTCAGAAGATTTCACAGGAATCGTCGACCTCATCAGACAGAAGGCGTATGTCTTCAACGAAGAGTCTCAAGGTGCGGTTGTCGAAGAAACGGAGATCCCGTCTGGATTACAAAGCAAAGTTGATGAGTATCGCGGCTATCTTATAGATGCCGCTGCTGAATGCGACGACACATTGCTTGAGAAGTATCTGGAAGAGGGAGACTTGAAAGAAGAAGAGATTCTTCAGGGGCTGAGAACAGGAACAGTCAACGCAGCAATTACCCCGGTATTCTGCGGGTCAAGTTTTAAGAATAAAGGCGTGCAGCAATTGCTGGACGGGATCGTAGAGTTTCTTCCTTCACCGGATCAGGTGGGACCGGTTCAAGGCTTTAGCTTAAAGGAAAAGCAAGAGTCTAGAAAACCGGAGGACGACGAATCTGTAAGTGCCTTATCGTTCAAGATCTTAACAGATCAATACGTAGGCAAATTGACATTTGTACGAGTGTATTCCGGTGTTTTGTCTTCGGGCAAAACTGTACTGAATGCGAATACAGGTAAGAAAGAGCGAATTGGCCGGCTCTTAAAGATGCATGCAAATCACCGCGAAGATGTAGACAATGTTTACAGCGGGGAGATCGCAGCAGTAGTTGGCTTCAAAGGTGCGCGTACAGGAGACACATTGTGTGATCCCAAGCACCCGATACTCTTAGAAGAGATCACGTTCTCTGCACCTGTCATCGACCAAGCGATAGAGCCGCGTACCCGCGATGATCAAGACAAACTTGAGCACGCCTTGCGCAGCTTAGCTGATGAGGACCCAACGTTTCAATATCATGTAGATGACGAAACGGGTCAAACAATCATTAGCGGAGTAGGTGAGCTTCACCTCGAGATACTGGTTGATCGCATGAAGCGCGAATTCAAGGTTGGCGTAAACGTTGGCAAGCCTCAGGTATCGTATCGCGAAACAATAGCAGGTACAGCCAAGCGAGAAGGCAAGTTTGAACGACAAGCAGCTGGCAAAGGCCAATTCGGCCACGTCATTGTTGAAGTAAAGCCAAACACACGCGGAACTGGAATAACATTTGAAAATTCAATAAGTGAATCGGACGTGCCGCCACAGTTTTATGCTCCAATTGAGCAGGGCGCACGAGAAGCAACCTTCAACGGTCCCGTAGGGGGCTATCAAGGAATTGATATTCACATTCGCGCAGTTGGTGGCAGCTATCACGAAGCTGATGCCAGTGAAACTGCATACAGAATTGCCGCCAATATGGCAGTTAGAGAAGCGATGCGTGAAGCACAGCCGATTTTGTTGGAGCCCATGTTTGACGTTGAGATCGTCACCCCAGATGAACATTTGGGAGATGTGATTGGAGATCTCAATACAAGGCATGGCAAAATTGAAAATATAGAATCTCGCGACGTAGTTCAGGTTATCCATGCATTTGTTCCTTTGAGTGAAATGTTCGGATACGTAACGAAGCTGAGATCAATGACGCAAGGACGTGCGAGTTATACAATGAAATTTGCTCGATACGAACAAGCGGTGAACATGCCCACAGGGGTGTTCACATAGAACAAGAATCACTTAATTCACTTTAATAAACTCTTTTTTGAAGGCACCTTCAGGAGCTTTATAACATGGCAAAAGAGAAATTTGAAAGGTCAAAGCCGCACGTAAACATCGGAACGATCGGCCACGTTGACCACGGAAAGACAACTTTGACTGCTGCAATCACAGCATGTCTCGCAAAAAAAGGTTTGGCTGAATTCAACACGTTTGACACGATTGACTCAGCACCTGAAGAACGCGATCGCGGTATCACAATCGCAACAGCACACGTTGAGTATGAGACAGAAGGACGTCACTACGCACACGTTGACTGCCCAGGTCACGCTGACTATGTGAAAAACATGATCACAGGTGCAGCTCAGATGGACGGTGCCATCCTCGTTTGTGCAGCAACAGACGGTCCTATGCCACAGACTCGTGAGCACATCTTGCTCGCACGTCAGGTTGGTGTACCACGTATCGTTGTATTCATGAACAAAGTTGACATTGCTGACGAAGAATTGCTCGAACTCGTTGAGCTCGAACTTCGCGAACTCCTCAGCTCTTACGACTTCCCAGGTGATGATATTCCGATCATCAAAGGTTCAGCACTCAAAGCGTTGAACGCTGGTGCAGATGAAGGTACTGACGCTTCTCACGCCGACATGCAGTGCATCTACGAATTGATGGCCGCAGTTGACGAATACGTTCCAACTCCAGTTCGCGACGTAGAAAAGCCATTCTTGATGCCAGTTGAAGACGTATTCTCGATCACTGGTCGTGGTACTGTTGCAACTGGTCGTATCGAGCGCGGCGTTGTTCACTTGAACGACGAAGTTGAAATGATCGGTTTTGGTGCACACCGCAAAACAACTGTTACTGGAATTGAAATGTTCCGCAAGCTTCTCGATCAAGGTGAAGCTGGTGACAACGCAGGATTGCTCCTTCGCGGTGTTGACAAAGAAGAAATTCAGCGCGGTATGGTTCTTGCGAAGATTGGTTCTATCACTCCTCACAAGAAGTTCACTGCTCAAGTATATGTATTGAAGAAAGAAGAAGGTGGTCGTCACACTCCTTTCTTTGCTAACTATCGTCCACAGTTCTACTTCCGTACAACTGACGTAACTGGTATTTGTATCCTTCCTGAAGGACGCGACATGGTTATGCCTGGTGATAACGTAGAAGGATTGACTGTTGAGCTCATCACTGATGTTGCCATGGATGAAGGTCTACGTTTCGCGATTCGCGAAGGTGGACGCACAGTTGGCGCAGGTGTTGTAACAAAGATCATCGAATAAGCACGTAAAGTGTATGGGTCGCGGCCCTTAATGACCGCGACCCTTTTTTTTCGAACCACAGCTTCCCAACGGAGAGTTACGTGGCTGGACAAAAGATAAGAATCAAACTCAAGTCTTACGATCACAACCTTATTGACAAATCATCTGAGCGGATTATTCGCACAGTACGTCAAACAGGAGCTGTGATTTCTGGACCAATTCCATTGCCAACAGAACGCGCAGTGTACACGGTACTAAGATCACCGCATGTGAACAAGAAATCTCGCGAGCAATTTGAGTCTCGCACGCACAAAAGACTTATAGACATTTTTAATTCAACACCAAAGACAGTGGATTCGCTCATGCGTCTCGAACTTCCAGCTGGTGTTGATGTTGAGATCAAGGTTTAATTAGGAGAATCTCTACAAATGAGCGTACTGCTAGGTAAAAAAATGGGCATCACGTCTGTGTTTACACCAGATGGTGATTACGTGCCCTGCACTGTTATTGAAGCCGGTCCATGTCCGGTGGTTACGGTGCGCACGCCAGAGCGGGACGGATACGAAGCGGTTCAGATCGGATACGAAAAACTGAAAAAGAATAAAGTATCCAAGCCTATTGCAGGGCAATTTGCAAAGGCGAATCTAGACCCGCATCGTTACTTACGCGAATTCCGTCTTCCGAATGGCAATTACAATGTTGGCGATGAAATCTCAGTTGCAGATTTCGCTGCAGGTGAACGTGTAAACATTACTGGGCGTTCTAAAGGACGCGGTTTCCAGGGTGTTGTAAAGCGTCACAACTTTAGCGGTGTTGGTATGGCTACACACGGTCAGCACAACCGCCAACGTCACCCAGGTTCGATTGGTATGTCATCTGATCCATCTCGCGTTTTCAAAGGAATGCGCATGGGTGGAAGAATGGGTGGCAACAATGTAAAGATCCGCAATCTGGAAATTATCAAGGTGATCCCTGAGTCTAATTTGTTGCTCGTGAAGGGCAGCATTCCGGGAGCTCCAAACTCAATCGTAGAAATCGTAAGGAAATAGGTGTGGAAATGAAAGTAGATGTGTTATCAGTAGATGGCAACAAGACAGGCGAGCTGGAACTCCCAGCCGAAGTCTTTGGCGTTGAAGGACACGACCACGCCATGTATCTCGATGTGCGTTCTTACTTGGCAGCACAGCGCCAAGGAACTCACAAAACGAAAGAGCGTGGGGAAGTATCCGGTGGTGGTAGAAAACCATGGAAACAAAAAGGACGCGGTACAGCACGTGCCGGTACAACCAGATCACCATTGTGGGTTGGTGGTGGACGTGTTCACGGACCAAAGCCACATAAGTACTCTGTTGGGGTACCTAAGAAAGTGAAGCGCCTTGCACGTAAGAGTGCATGGTCACTCCGCGCGCAAGAAAACAACGTTGTAGTTGTTGAGGACATCGCCTTGGACGCAGTTAAAACCAAGTCGATGGCAGGAATCATGAAGGCATTGAACCTTTCAGGGGAGAAAGTACTTCAAGTTCTGCCTACAGATCAAAAGAATGTGTACTTGTCAAGCCGCAATATTCAAGGCTTGGAGACAAAAACGGCGAGCACAGTTTCGACGTATGACATTCTGAATCACAAGAAAATTCTAGTGCACAAGAGTGCAGTAGACGCAATCGTAAAAACATTTGGTAAGTGAGGAGTATAAAGATGCAAGTATTAAAGCGTCCGCTGATCACCGAAAAAGTAACACAGTTACGTGAGGTGTATGGCTCTGACAAGCGCCAGTACGCATTTGAAGTCGCTCCAGCTGCCAACAAAATTGAAATCCGTCGCGCGATTGAAAAGCGTTTCGATGTGAAAGTAGACGATGTGCGCACCGTTCGAGTGAAAGGTAAGAGCAAGATGCAAGCAACTCGTAAAGGATATTTCGAAGGGCGAACTGCTCTTAAGAAGAAGGCTTACATCACGCTGAAAGAAGGATTCACAATCGACATTTTCGATTTGACATCTGAAGACTAATACAGGTTCTACCTGAGAACAACTACAGTAAGAAAATTGCAGAACTGAGAATATTATGGCTATTAGAAAACTCAAGCCGATAACCCCGGGAACCCGGCATTACTCAGTCAGTGCCTTTGACGACGTAACAAAGAGCACTCCAGAGAAATCTCTCCTGGCACCGATCAAAAAATCTGGTGGACGTAATAACACCGGTCGTATCACATCCCGTCACCGCGGGGGTGGTCACAAGCGCCGTTATCGCATGATTGATTTCAAGCGCAACAAGCACGGTGTTAAGGCCGAAGTTATTGGCATCGAATACGATCCAAACAGAACATGCCGCATCGCATTGTTGCAGTATGAAGATGGTGAGAAGCGCTACATCATCGCTCCGAACAAACTCAAAGTTGGTGCGATTGTTGAGTCTGGTGAAAACGCAGATATCAAAGATGGAAACGCAATCCCATTGTCTCGAGTACCACTCGGTGCATATATCCACAACATTGAACTCAAGGCCGGTAAAGGTGGGCAGATCGCTCGCAGTGCCGGAACAGCAGGTCAGCTTGTGGCACGTGACGGCAAGTACGCTCAGGTGAAATTACCGTCAAGTGAAGTTCGCTTGATACACCTGAACTGCTTGGCAACACTCGGTACAGTTGGAAACACAGACCACGAAAACATCATGCTTGGAAAAGCAGGTCGTTCTCGCTGGTTGGGTATCCGTCCGCAAACACGCGGTATGGCTATGAACCCGGTTGATCACCCAATGGGTGGTGGTGAAGGACGTTCGAAATCCGGTGGTGGACGCAAGCATCCGCGTACTCCATGGGGTAAAGTGACCAAGGGTCTCAAAACGCGTCGTCCGCGAAAAGGCTCCGATAAGTACATTGTTCGTCGCCGAGTGAAATAATAATACAGGATAGAGAAAGAATATGTCACGTTCGTTAAAGAAAGAGCCATTTGTGAATTTCAAGCTTCTGCGCAAAGTAGAAGCATTCAACGAGGCTAATCAGAAGAAAGTGATCAAGACTTGGGCTCGATCTTCTACAATTCCGCCAGACTTCGTGGGCCATACATTTGCGGTTCACAATGGCAATAAGTTCATCCCGGTATATGTATCGGAGAACATGGTAGGACATAAGCTCGGTGAATTTGCCCCTACACGCGTGTATCGCGGACATTCGGGACATCGCAAGAAATAAGAAGTAATCGATACACGGAGATAAAGTTTAATCATGAAAGCTAGAGCAACAAAAAAGCACTTGCGCGGATCACCGAGAAAAATGCGTCTCGTCATTGATCTCATCCGTGGCAAGAGTGTAGCTGAGGCAGAAGCCATCCTGAGGTTTTCTTCTAAGCGTGCAGCAGCAGAAGCCGCAAAGGTGTTGAATTCAGCGTATTCAAATCTAGAATACAAAGATCAGCAAGCGCAGACGAATGACGAAGCATATGAACCGCTGACTATTGAGCGCGGCAACGCGATCATCAGCGAAGCTTTTGTCAATCAGGGAAGAGTAATGAAACGCATTCAGCCGGCACCGATGGGTCGTGCTTATCGCGTACGCAAGCGTTCTAATCACCTTACCATTGTGGTATCTGTAGACAACTAAACGTTAGGAGTATACTTTGGGTCAGAAAACACATCCAATCGGACTTCGTCTAGGTGTCATCCGCCCTTGGGATGCCAACTGGTTTGAAGAGAAAAACTTTGCAGCCAAGCTGTCAGAAGATTTGATGGTGCGCAAGTACTTGCAGAATCGTTTGAGAAAAGCTGGTGTGGCACGCGTGATCATTGAAAGAACAACAAAGCAGATTCGCTTGACGATCAAAACATCAAGACCAGGTGTAGTTATCGGACGTTCTGGTAAAGAGATTGCGCAACTCGAAGAAGAATTGAAGAATCTCACAAAGAAAGACGTAAAAATTCTCATTAGCGAGATTAAGCGTCCTGAACTCGATGCACAACTCGTTGCAGATACAATTGCCCAGCAGTTGATGGGACGTGTTTCGTATCGCCGCGCAATGAAGCAAGCTTTGGCAGCTTCTATGCGCATGGGTGCTGAAGGAATTCGTATTGAATGCTCGGGTCGTCTCGGTGGTGCTGAGATGTCTCGTAAAGAGAAGTATCGCGACGGACGCGTACCATTGCACACACTGCGCGCAAATATTGACTACGCAACATCAACAGCTCAGACTATTTATGGAGCAATTGGTGTTAAAGTGTGGATTTGCCTTGGTGAAGTTATCGGTACACCGTCATTGGTTCACGAAAAGCCTCAGCGCTCGCGTTAAAAGAATATTACGAACACAGATAAATTGGTTAAACAGAAATTATGTTAAGTCCAAAAAGAGTACGGTACCGCAAGGTACAGCGCGGACGCCGCAGAGGGAAGGCGTATCGCGGGTCTCAGGTTGCGTTCGGGACATTTGGCATGAAGGCCATGGAAGATGCCTGGATTACAAACCGCCAAATCGAATCTGCTCGTATCGCTATCAACCGCTACTTGCGTCGAGATGGTAAAGTGTGGATCCGCATTTTCCCGGACAAGTCTTTGACAAAGAAAGCTGCCGAAACTCGAATGGGTAGTGGTAAAGGTAGCCCGGAATACTGGGTAGCAAAAGTAAAACCAGGTCGCATCATGTTTGAAATCGACGGTGTTTCTAAAGAAGCCGCGATGGAAGCTATCAGACTCGCTTCGCACAAGATGCCGATTAAGACAAAGTTTGTGACACGCATTGACTTTGAGGGGTAAAACATGAAACCACGTAGAGCAGAGGACTTGCGCGGCCTTTCGGAAGATGAACTTCCAAAAGTGTTGTTGGACGCCCAAGAAACCTTGATGAATATGCAATTCCAGCATGCACTCGGCGAACTTGAGAATCCAGACTACTTGCGCACCATGCGCAGAGACATTGCCCGAATCAAAACGGTAATGAGTCAGAAGTCTCAGAACAACAACAAAGCTTAACAGACTTAACAAAGACGGTTAACAGATGGATACAAATCAGACAACAAACGGAACGCAGCGCACAAGCACTCGCAAAGTGCGCGTCGGCAAAGTTGTAAGCAACAAGATGGATCGTACGATTGTCGTTGCTGAAGAACGCCGCGTTCGTCACAAGTTGTACAAAAAGTACTACAAGAATACAAAGAAGTACATGGCCCACGACGAGCAGAACGATTGCAATATCGGCGACACCGTCAAGATCATGGAAACGCGTCCGCTCAGCGCACGTAAGCGCTGGCGTCTCGTAGAAATCGTGGAACGAGCTAAGTAAGAGAGGTGTGAAGTGATTCAAGAAGAAACAAATCTCATCGTTGCCGATAACTCCGGAGCACGCAAAGTACGCTGTATCCGTGTGTTGGGTAGCAACGGTCGCCGCTATGCCGGCGTTGGTGATGTAATAGTTGTAGCTGTTAAGGATGCAATTCCGAACGCAGCAACGAAGAAAGGTGACAAATCTCGCGCCGTCGTTGTACGGACAAAGAAAGAAGTTCGCAGAAAAGACGGATCGTTCATTCGATTTGATGAAAACGCGGTTGTACTTCTCAATGCTCAGGGCGAACCACGTGGAACACGCATTTTTGGGCCAGTAGCTCGTGAATTGCGTGAAAAGCGATTCATGAAGATTGTATCACTTGCACCTGAAGTGCTGTAAATCGGATAGGATACGATGAAATCGAAAGAAGCAAAAACACCGAAATTGAGAATCCGCAAAGGCGACTTAGTACAAGTTGTTGCAGGTAGCGACAAGGGTGTACAAGGAAAAGTCGTTCGCGTGAATCCGGAAAAAATGCAAGTAGTGGTCGAAGGCGTGAATTTTCGCACTCGCCACACTCGTCCGACTCAAGAGCAGCCCAACGGAGCACGCATTAAGCGCGAACAAGCTATTCACTACAGCAACGTAATGCTTGTAGCAGACGGTAAACCAACTCGCATTGGTATCAATGAAGAGTCAACTACCAAGGCTGACGGTAAGACCAAAGTAATCCGCACACGTGTTGCGCGCTCAAATGGTCAAGAACTGTAAAAATAGCTGAACAACGAATTATCAAATTAGAATAGACGACACAGTAGGTTTATGGCCAAGCAAACAACACAGACGCGCTCTTCGCGCTACGACTTCAGCCCGCAGGGCCCTCGTATGCGAGAAGATGCAGAGCCGGCACCGGCACCGCGACTGCGAGCGTTTTACGCCGACAATGTTGCTCCTGCATTGCAGAAGCAATTCAACTATAAGTCGACAATGCAGACTCCAAAGCTCGAGAAAATTACTCTCAACATGGGTGTGGGTGACGCAGTTCAAGACGTAAAAAACTTGCAGAATGCAGTGAATGAGCTGGAATTGATCTCTGGTCAACGTCCGGTAATCACTCGTGCGAAGAACTCAATCTCCAACTTTAAGTTGAGAGAGCAGATGCCAATCGGTTGTATGGTAACTCTTCGCAGCAACACGATGTTCGAATTTCTCGACCGTTTCATCAATATCACGTCTCCACGTATTCGCGACTTCCGCGGATTCAGCGACAAGAGTTTTGATGGACGTGGAAACTACTCGCTCGGTATCAAAGAGCAGATTGTTTTTCCAGAAATCGACGTTGACAAAGTATCATCCGTACGCGGATTGAATATCACGTTTGTAACAACTGCGGAAACTGATGAAGAAGGGTACGCTCTTCTCAAGGAATTTGGTTTCCCATTCCGCAGAAAGAACGGGTAAAAAAGGAAAGGGATAAAACATGTCAAAGAAAAGTATTATTGCCCGAAATGTTAAGCGCCAGCGTATGGTTGAGCGTTATGCGGCCAAAAGAGAAGCTCTCAAGGCAGACGGTGATTCAATGGGGTTGCAGAGACTGCCGAGAAACAGCTCTCCAAATAGAGTTGTTAATCGCTGCTCAGTAACTGGACGTCCACGCGCAGTATACCGCAAGTTTGGTGTTTGCCGCAACGTGTTCCGCAGCCTAGCCTTGGATGGAAAAATCCCAGGCATTCGCAAGGCAAGCTGGTAAAAAATTTCGAAAACTATAGACAGTGAATATTCATTATGCTGAGTGATCCCATTGCAGATTTCTTGACGCGCATTCGCAACGCTGCAAAAGCACGTCACAAAAGGGTCGAAGTACCGGCGTCTAAAATGAAGTTGGCAATCGCCGAGATTCTAAAAGACCAAGGGTACATCGCAAACGTAGAGAAAATCGAAGGTACCAACGGTAACCAGGGTTCGATCCAAGTAACCATGCGTTACTATGAAGGCCAACCGGCGTTCAAAGAGATTCGCCGTGTAAGCCGTCCAGGTATCCGTCGCTATGCTCCTGTAGCAGAATTGCCACGTGTACGTAATGGTCTGGGCATTGCTGTGATGTCTACTCCAAAAGGAGTTATCACAGACAAAGACGCACGTAGATACAATGTTGGTGGCGAAGTAATCTGTACGGTTTGGTAAGACAACTACTAAGAACGATATAATTACAGGAGTCTGTCGTGTCCAGGATAGGCAAAAAAATAATTGAAATCCCTGATAAGGTAGAAGTAATAATCGCCAATGGTGTGGTTACTACAAAAGGACCAAAAGGGGAGTTAACGGCTCCAATGCCGGAGAGCATTTCCTACACAATGGAAGACAATACGCTCTCATTTTCTCGTGACAGCGAAGAAAAACACGTTCGCTCAATTCACGGTCTCACTCGCTCTCTCGTTGCTAACAACATCGAAGGCGTTACAAACGGATTTACAACTTCTCTCAGCGTAGAGGGTGTTGGTTACCGTATGGAAGTAAAGGGCAAGAATTTGCTCATGACAGTTGGGTACTCTCACCCAGTTGTTTTTGTTCCGCCAACTGGAGTTGAGTTTGAATGTCCGAATCCAACAACAATTCTCGTTAAGGGAATGGATAAGCAGTTGGTTGGTCAGGTTGCGGCCAAGATTCGCAAGGTACGTCCACCAGAGCCGTACAAAGGCAAAGGTATTCGTTACACAGGCGAACAAATCCGCCGTAAAGCCGGTAAGTCCGGTGCCAAGTAACACTAATGTGAACAGGATAGAACACAGATGAAAGTTCAATTGAAAACAAAGAAGCTACAGCGCCGCAAACAGGGGATTCGCAATAAGATCTCTGGAACGAGCGAGCGTCCGCGTTTGAGTGTGTATCGCAGCCTGAGCCACATTTATGCGCAATTGATTGACGATGTTACAGGTACAACTATTCTCTCTGCTTCAAGCCGCGATAAAGAAATCGCAGATGCTGTGAAGAGTGCAGAATCTAAAGTTGACCGCAGCATTCTCACAGGCAAGTTGCTTGCAGAACGCGCACAATCAAAAGGCGTTACTCAAGTTGTATTTGACCGCAACGGAAAATTGTACCACGGTAGAGTTAAGGCCTTGGCCGAGAGTGCTCGCGAAGGTGGTCTTACATTCTAAGGTAAACGAAAACTAAACTAGAGAGAATATCCGTGGCAAGAATTAAAACAACAGATCTCGATCTGAAAGACAAGCTTGTAAAAGTAGTGCGTACTGCCAAAGTGGTAAAAGGTGGTCGTCGCTTCAGCTTTAGCGCCATTGTGGTTGTAGGAGATCAGGCAGGTCACGTTGGATACGGTCTTGGCAAAGCCAATGAAGTTAGTGATGCAATCTCAAAAGCAACTGAGAACGCACGCAAAGCCGTAGTTAAAGTGAACTTGACAGACAACTCCATCCCGCATGAAGTTATTGGCAAGTATGGAGCAGGACGCGTTTTGTTGCGCCCAGCAACCCCAGGTACCGGTGTTATCGCCTCTGGTGGTATCCGTGCCGTATTAGAAATGGCTGGAGTACATGACGTACTCTCAAAAAGCCTTGGTTCATCTAACCCGCACAACTCAGTGAAAGCAACGTTTGAAGCATTGTGTTCACTTGAAAGTGTAGAAGAAGTAGCAACTCGCCGCGGAATTACTCCGCAAAAAGTTCTGCGCGGTTAAGAGAATCGAAACAACGAACTCTGTACCATCAAAACAGTATTGAACAGTGGCAAAGCTTAGAATAACACAGACGCGCAGTATCATCGATGCTAAGAAAAAGCAAAAATTGACGATCGAAGCGCTGGGACTTGGACGTCCAAATCACGTGGTTGAGCAGCCGGATAATGTAAATATCCGCGGCATGATCAACGTTGTAAAACACCTTGTGAAAGTAGAAGAAATCGCCTGATAGGCCGGGATAAACGATGAAGCACATTGGTAATCTAACATATGCGGAAGGCTCCCGTAAGAACAAAAAGCGCATCGGCCGTGGTCAAGGATCAGGTCGTGGTGGTACATCCACGCGCGGACATAAGGGACATGCCTCACGTTCTGGTTTCAACCAAATCCGCAACTTTGAGGGTGGTCAAATGCCCCTCAACAGACGTATTCCAAAGTTCGGTTTTCACAGCCCATTCAGAACTGAGTATCAAATTGTAAACGTTGCTCGTTTGCAAGAACTCGTTGATAATGGGAAAATCACCGACGGAATTGTTACATTTGAAGTTTTGCACTCTCTTGGGGTGCTCAGCAATTCAACAAAACCGCTGAAAATTTTGGGCGATGGCGAGTTGAAAGCCAACTTGAAAGTTAGCGCTCAAAAAGTATCTGGTTCAGCGAAAGAGAAAATTGAGTCTGCCGGAGGCACTGTAACGATCAATGAATAATCTTTTAGATACATTTAAGAACATATTTAAGATAGAGGAGCTCAAGGAGCGAATCATCTTCACAATCCTGGTTTTGATTGTTGTCCGCATTGGTGCTGCAATTACGATTCCTGGTGTGGATGTTAGTTTGCTAGCTCAATCATCCGGAAGTGATTCTCAATCGCTGTTTGGTATGATCGACATGTTTACCGGGGGGGCATTCTCCAATGGTGCGATTTTTGCACTTGGTATTATGCCGTACATCTCGGCCTCTATCATCCTGCAACTTGCCGGTATAGTTGTACCACAAGTTCAGGACTTGCAAAAACAGGGTGAAGACGGACGTAGGAAACTCACGCAGTGGACTCGATACGGTACCGTATTTATTTCTTTGTTGCAGTCTTGGGGTGTGACAATCAAACTTGCCAGTACGCAAGTGGCCGGTGTTTCGGTAGTACCGGACTCAGGGTTTATATGGACTGTATCTTCGATTATCATTCTCACCGCCGGTACAGTCTTTATGATGTACTTGGGTGAAAAGATCACTGAAAACGGTGTTGGAAACGGTATTTCGCTTATCATCACGATTGGTATCATTGCATTGTTACCATCGGCTACGATGCAGTTCTGGACTCTTTCAAACGGAACATTGTTCTTTATAACATTCATTCTGCTCGGCCTTGTTACGGCTTCTGTCGTGTATATGACACTTGGCGTTCGCAAGATCCCAGTACAGTATGCAAGACGTCAGCAGGGGCGTCGTGTGATGGGTGGGCAAACAACGTATTTACCACTCAAGGTAAATACAGCAGGTGTGATGCCAATCATCTTTGCTCAGGCAATTATGTTTGTGCCTTCAACAGCTGCAATGATGTTCCCGGAGAGCCAATTCATGATCGAATTCAGTAGTATCTGGAACGATCAATCGCCAGTATACGCGGCTGTTTATGCAGTAATCATCATTCTGTTTACATACTTCTATACTGCCATTACGTTTAATCCACGTGATGTAGCAGACAATATGAAGAAGCAGGGTGGCTTTATCCCAGGTATCCGTCCTGGCAAAGCAACTGCGGAATACATCGATCACATTCTTACACGTATCACATTCCCTGGCTCGTTGTTCTTGGCACTCGTGGCAATTTTGCCGGTGTTCATTGGCAACCTCGGAATCACACCTTTGTTCGCATCATTCTTTGGTGGAACAAGTTTGTTGATCATTGTTGGTGTGGCTCTCGATACGCTTCAGCAAGTGGAATCATATCTCACAATGCGCAACTACGACGGCTTTATGAAGTCTGGTAAAATGCGTGGCCGTGTAGGTAGCATGGGCGGAATGTAAGAATGGCTGTTGATACTTCTCCCATACAACACTCACTAGATGCTATCAAGAAAATTGAAGCTTCTTGTAGAATCGTGGCGGAAACACTAGCCCTTGTTGGTAAAAGTGTTAAGCCGGGAGTTGCAACATCTGAACTCGATGCAATCGCAGAAGATTACATTCGCACAAAAGGTGGTGTTCCAGCATTCAAGGGTTATAAAGTTGGACCACATGTGTTCCCGAGCACACTCTGCATTTCTGTTGAAGATGCCGTTGTACACGGAATTCCAGGTGACCACAAACTCAACGAAGGCGAGATAGTATCAATCGATTGTGGTGTTAAGAAAGACGGATATTTCGGAGACAGCGCGTATACATTCGCAGTTGGAGAAGTATCCGATGAAAAGAAGAAGTTGATGCGCGTAACACAGGAAGCTCTGAACAAAGGTGTAGAGCAGGCAGTGGCGCGCAAGAAGATCTATCACATCAGTGGAGCGGTACAACGTCATGTTGAAAAACATGGGTTTTCTGTTGTTCGCGATTTAGTTGGACACGGAATAGGCACTGAATTACACGCTGAACCGTCTGTACCAAACTTCGTGCCTCCTTTACTGCATCGCAGCCACTTTCCCAATGTCAAATTGGTAGAAGGTATGGCAATTGCAATCGAACCAATGGTCAACGCCGGAGTGTTTGATGTTGAAACAGATGCAGATGAATGGACAATTCGTACAGTGGATGGAATGCCATCAGCTCACTACGAGCACACTGTAATTGTTCAGGCGGGAGAACCACTGATACTTACATTGCAATAATTACGGCGGGAAAACATGGCTAAACAAGATTCCATAAGAGTAGATGGTGTCGTTGAAGAAACTCTACCGAATACTCAGTTCATTGTGAAGCTTGAAAACGGACACAAAGTTCATGCTCATATTTCTGGAAAGATGAGAATGCACTTTATCAAAATCATTCAAGGGGACAAAGTCACCGTTGAATTGTCGCCGTATGACCTTACAAAAGGTCGCGTTGTTTACAGATACAAATAAATAGTGAATACATCGAAAGCATTGTGCTTTGGGAGACTATCATGAAAGTTCAAGCATCTGTTAAGAAGCGTAGCGCAGACGACAAAATCGTTCGTCGCAAAGGTCGCGTTTATGTTATTAACAAGAAGAACCCACGACACAAACAGCGTCAAGGTTAATAAAGTAATATAAAGGAGTACAAGTCCATTGGCACGTATTGCAGGAGTTGACTTGCCTCGAAATAAGAGAGCAGTCATTGGCTTGACGTACATCTTCGGAATTGGAAAGTCGTCAGCAGAAGAAATTCTCACAACTTTGGGAATAGACTTCGATAAAAAGGTTCAAGATTTCACTGACGAAGAAGTTGCGAGCTTGCGCAGAACAATCCAGGATGAGTATCGCGTTGAAGGTCAATTGCGCGGTGAAGTGCAGTTGAACATCAAGCGATTGATGGATATTGGTTGCTATCGCGGCTTGCGTCACAGACGTGGATTGCCGGTTCGCGGTCAGAGAACACGTACGAACGCCCGTACGAGAAAGGGTCGCAGAAAGACAGTTGCCGGTAAGAAGAAAGCCGTCAAGTAATAAGAATCAGAAACAGTCTTAGTTAAGAGTAGACATGGCTAAAACATACGCAAAACGCTCGAAGAAAAAGATAGTAGCCGATGCACACGGAAAAGTTTTCGTGCGCGCTACGTTCAACAACGTACAGGTTACTGTAGCAGATGCATACGGCAACACGCTGAGCTGGTCTTCTGCCGGACGCAACGGATTCCGTGGTTCGAAGAAAAACACTCCATATGCAGCGCAGGTATCTGCTGAAAATGCAGGTAAAGAAGCATATGAAATGGGGCTTCGCAAGGTAGAAGTTTTTATCAAGGGACCTGGATCAGGACGTGAAGCTGCCGTAAGAGCTCTGTCCAACGTAGGTTTGGAAGTGATCAGCATTATCGATCGCACTCCTATCCCGCACAATGGTTGCCGTCCGCCAAAGCGCCGTCGCGTATAATCCGCACTTCGTTGTCGGAATCGCAACTGCGCTAGCTGTTTCCAACTCAGCTTGAGAAACAGCATACTTAAACAATGAGCACATTACAGTAAAATACGGGAAAAGAGCAGCTCATATGAATACCTCTATGAAAATGCCGGAGAGAGTGATTGTTCACGAATCTTCAACTCCGTCTCACGGAAAATTCATACTGCATCCCCTGGAAGAAGGGTATGGCGTAACGATCGGAAACTCTTTCCGTCGTGTGCTACTTTCTTCGATCCCGGGAGCATCTATCATCGCAGTTAGTGTCAGCGATGTGTTGCACGAATTTGAAACAATCAATGGTGTAGCAGAAGACATGGCGG
>JAUHYX010000019.1 GCA_030426285.1 bacterium | reverse complement strand
CTGACAATGCCGGGAGCATCGCTTACAAGTTCAGATTTTCGCGAAGCTGTTTCAACTTCAATGTTTGACAGTTGATTCAAACTCACAGAGAAGTCTACATCGTTGGCAAGGACGATGTTGTACAAGGACGAGCAAACTATGAGAGCTAATACTACACCTACTTTCATATCTCAGTCCTTATGCCTACGTGAACAGTTCTGTCAACTTCATAAGGCATTGAGTTGCGAGTAAAATACAACAGGTCCGGATAGTATGCGCGAGTGTTGAGAACATTGTCTACATATACACTTACCCACACAGGATGCTCACTGTCAAGTCCCAGCCAATCGTGCATATTATATTGCATACGCAAGTCAGCAACAACTGCTCCTTCGGGTTCTGGATTCAAAGTCTCGAATTCCTGACTGCGAATACTTACACTGTGTGGAGATGTCCAAGCAGTACAATGCAACCCCACTTCAAAAGCATCAATCTTAAAACTTATTCCAAGTTTGGCAGTGAGTGAAGGTGTTAACGTGTAGTGGTCCAATGTATCTGCTTGAGTGTGTTGATACCAAACAACCGACCCGTCAATCACGAATGGATCAAACCACGTTCGGTACTCCAGCTCCAATCCAGTGGCTTCGCTCTCACCCGCATTTGTGAGGGCAATATTGTAATTCGTATCTAATGAAGTAGAATACACAATCCCGTCTGTTTTTTCCGTATGAAATGCTGTGAGTGCAGTATAAAAAGACGAAGCATGATACCCTATTTGTGTGCTAAATGTGGTCGCCAGTTCTGGTGAGAGATCTTTCTTCCCAATCTGATATGGAGGGTTGTCGATATAACGATCACCAGCCAATGGGGCACGATAACCTCTGCCAGCAAAGGCTTTGATATATACATCTTCAAACACGGCATTAATTCCAAGTCGCGGAGCGAAGTTAACTGATGTTAATTCATCTGCATTTGCTTGCAAACCGAGTGTGGCCTTGATGTCTCCTGTGAGATTGACTTCAGCTTGACTGAATACACGGTACGAAAGCAAGTTGAACAGAGGTGTTGTGGAAGACTGAAGTCCTTCAGAGTACTCTAGCATCGCACCAGAGTGAAGGCGCCAAGACGGTGACAGTTGAACATCGAGACTGGACTCGAGTGTCTGCAATTGCGTTTGCCAATATAGAGCTCTAGCATTGCCGAGTTCAAACTCAAATTCTTCAAAATTGTAAGTATAGCTAATGTCCCATACAGCATTTTCAGAGACTTTGTCTTTCCACGCCAAACTCGCATGCCAGACACGTGATATGAAGTCGATTTGTGCATTGGTTGGTTCCATGGTCGGAACGCGATCAATCATGCCAACTTCGTTGTCGGATAAAAACACTTGCATTGAGGCTTTGCCGAGATTGCCTCTGCCAAACACACTTATCGATTGTTCAGGAATTCGCAATGCGAACACGGAGTCCGGCGCTGAGCTTCGACCGGAAAAGACTGGAGGTCGTTTGGATGAGTAAAAACGTCCTCCAAAAGCTACATCTGAATACTCATTTGCCGTGAGACTGCTCACTTCAACAAGCGTTGTGCTGTAGTCACCTTGCGAAGCTTGCAGGATTGTTTTTCCAGAACCACTCGCGCGTGTGATGATATTTATCACCCCGTCTACCGCATTTGTGCCGTACAGCACTGAACCAGGTCCACGGATGATTTCAATGCGTTCAACATGTGTAAGTGGAAACGTATAAAAGAGTGAATGAACGGAAAGATTACCGTTGTCAACGCGAATTTGCTTGCCATTGACCAAAAATAGGATGTTCTCAGGGCTGAGAATTGGCTCATTTCCGCGAATGCCGATGCGGGTGAGACCGGGGTTTGGATAGGCTTGTGTTCCAGCGACTCGGCTGAGTACGTCGGACAAATTCAAAGCGCCCCAAGCTACGATCTCGTCTTGCGTAATAACCGAGACAATGCCAGGAGAACTTCGGATGTGTTCGGGAGTTCGCGATGCCGTTTCTACCGTTACATCGCTCAAGTCCTGCAAGCTTGCGTCGAAGTCAATTTCAGACGCAGATACGGAGCTAGGCGCAGCAGACCATGCAAAATGTAACAGTAGTATGGCAGTAAATAGTCGCATGTAAAGCCTATATATGTAGGCCAAAATGTAGACAGAACAAGCGTAATAGTCAACCGGTTTCTTGCCCTTCTATTCAGAAAACCGTAAAATGATCATTATGCTTCAGATACTTCAAGCCGTAGTTTCTACGCTGCGCACATCGGACACTCTCGAAAACGGTCTTACTCAAGTTCTGCGCCTCCTTGCAGAAGATTCTGGGTGGGACGGTGCTTTTGCAGTTATGCATGGACCGCTCTGGGGAACTCAGCTTGTGCTTACAGACGCACAGCACGAACATGTTTCGCAACAGCGAATGGTGGCTGGAGACATTTCAGCAGCCCTAGCGGCAGGTACGATAGCTCATTCAGCCAAATGGAAACATGTTTCAGAACTCGCTGATAGCCGTGATTCTCTCTCAAATTCCCCAGTGTATTATTACACGCTTAAAGTCGACAATGCCCATGTATTGGCAGTGGCTGCAGCCTTTCAAGAGGAGATGGCACCACAGCAAGCCCAAATGCTCTCAATAGCTGTACAGCAAACGGGTCTGTGGCTTTCTTCAAAGTTGTGCGAACGCAAGTCGCAACAAATACAAGCAGAAGCCGACTCCTCGCGCCGGGCAATGCTCGACAGCCAGGAGTTGTCACTCCTCGGTAGCTGGGATTGGGACGCAGAATCGCAGAAGTTGAATTGGACTCCAATGATGTATCAAATCTATGGATTTGATATTGACGATGAATCGCTTCCTGATCTCGATACAGTTCGCGGTATTATTCTTGAGGATGACTTAGCGCTGTTTGATGAAAACATGTCTGCTGCTTATCGCGGTGAAGCACCAGAAAAAATAACGTATAGAATTCTGCGGGACGGGGAAGTTCGGTATCTCGAATCTCGAGCAACAATTGAGCTCGATGAATGGGAGTCTATCATTCGCATGCACGGGACATTGCAGGACGTGACTCAAGCTCGACAGCACGAATTGCAACTCGCGGAAATGAACGCGACATTGGAAGAACGCGTCCGCCTGCGTACGGTTGAACTCAGTGAACTTGTTGAAGAGTTGAAAGCATTCTCGTACAGCGTTTCACACGATCTGCGCGCTCCTTTGCGAGCCATCTTGGCATACGCTACCGAAGTTGTTGAGAATCCGTCGTCCGAGAAACAAGGTGAGTATCTACACAACGTCTTGAGCTCGGCTAAGCGGATGAATAGGTTGATTGAGGACTTGTTGCGACTGAGCAAAGCCTCGACGCAAGAGTTTCGCGAGCTCGAGGTAGATGTTTCCCAAATATGCGAGAGCGTAGTGGCGCACTTACGTCGCGATGGTATTCCTGAACATGTGGATATCAATATTCAACCTGGACTGAAGGTACAAGGCGATCCGGACTTGCTGCGCGTAGCATTTGACAATCTCATTGCCAATGCAGTAAAATACTCCGCCAAAGTATCCGCACCAGTTGTGAACATTCGCAGTGCTGAACCTGCCGCCGGTTTTTCAACTGGTATTTCAATTGAGGACAATGGAGCAGGATTCGACGAAGCTCGTGTAGATAGTATTTTCAAACCGTTTCACCGCCTGCATTCCGATGATGCGTTTGAAGGAACCGGCATTGGTCTTGCTACCGTGGCTCGCATTATTTCGCGACATCATGGTGCCGTTTCAGCGCACTCCCCTCAGGATTCCGGCGCTGCTTTTTTGTTGTCATTTAGGTAGCTGGCTACCCCACCTGAATTTGTGTACTTGACTCTAATACAAATGCTATTATTTTACGGTTTGTTACGACCTTAAGACCTGTCAACGTCTCACATCAAAAAGGAGGTCGATAATGCAGCTGGCACAACGAGTATTGGTGCTCGTAGCTACATTTCTGTGGCTACTGTATCCAATACAAGCAAATGACACAGAAGGTCCGCTTGCCAACCTCAGTTTTTTGGTTGGTGACTGGGCAGGTACAGGATGGGTGGAGAACCCAACCGATCCTGAGTCACGTACGCAATTGAACCGTTATTATGAAGTGCGTTACAAGTTGGATGGAAACTTGTTAGTGATGGAAAACGCAGTTCGCAATGCCCCTGACGTTCCGAGAAGTTTTGAAAAATCCATGCTCAGTATTGTCTCGATACGTGGGAATTCATTGGGAATTCGCATGTATACCGTCGATGGATCAACCGAGTCTCTCCTTAACGTGAAAGACAAGACTGTATCGTGGCGGGTGTTTGAAGGCGATGGACGGTATGTGGAATACTTTATAGACGTTCAGAAAGATGCTTGGAACGAGATTTGCAAACGGAGTACTGACAACGGCGAAACATGGAAACAAGTGTACGCCATGACGTATCGCCGTGTCAAGTGAGTTAAGCCTGAACAATTTCAAGCGCGTTGCCATCTGGATCTAACACAGCAAAGTATTGGGAATCTGGTTGCAACGCGTTTGGTTGCGTTCTGTATCCATTGTTTTTCAGGAAGGCATGAGCTTCATGAATGTTTGCTACCTGCAGGTCAAATGAGATCTGTGCGCTCGTGCTGTATGCCTGCATCGTATTTACATCTGTTGCTTTTGTCGCTACAGGCAATAACAAGAAATATTGATTGTCTTTTTTCAGGCGCAATGCTCCAGAATCTTCTTCTACCTCTTCGAATCCAAGAGTCTCCACATAAAATTGTCGTGCCGCATGAAGATCCGTCACGATAATGTTGGTTTCCGATAGTGAAAAAGTCATCTCGTCTCTCCCATTTCAATGAAAAAACACTCACTTGTTTGCAGAGTTGTTCGTCAATCTTTGCAACACCATGTCAAACACATAACGGAACAACGGTATGACCGGAAAGGAAGTTACACTTTTCATCCATTTTGTGGGGCTTGCTATGACTCTTGGCACCGGCTTCGCATTTATGTTTCTGGGAATTGCTCAATCAAAAATGGACAAAGCCGAAGGTGAGCAGTTCATGCTCAAGGCACTGTCTCTCGGTCGCATGGGAGATATCGGTTTTGTGCTGATGATTCTCACAGGCTTGTATATGCTGATGCCGCACATGTCAAACTTGGCTCAAATGCCGCTCATGCATGTGAAGTTGACTCTCGTGGTCGTGCTGATTGTTCTCGTGGGGCTTATTCATCGCGCCACAAAAAAGGCTAAGCAGGAAAACGGCGGACCCGCGCTAGACACACTGCGCAAACTGGGAACTCTGTCCCTCGTGTCGACAATTGTTATCGTGTTAATGGCAGTTATGCAGTTCAATTAACCAGTAATTTTGTACACAGGAGGTACAAACATGAAAGTACATGCAACACTTCAACAATGGGCTGAACGGGTTACAAGTGGCAGCGTTGACGATGTTCTGAAGCTGTATCACCCAGAATCGGTTCTTCTTTCAACGCTTTCAAATCGAATCAGGCTAGATGTTGAAGGGCGCCGTGACTACTTTGACTTCTTTCTCGCCCAGCGCGTGTTTGGTGACTATACAGAGTACAATGAGCAGGCTCTAGCAGATGGATCAACGATTTGTGCTGGCAAATACACATTTACGGCTCGCGAAGGCAATGCTGACACTGCATTTGCGCGCTTTACATATGTTATTGACTCAGATGGACTCATCATTCATCACCACTCGTCACTTCTTCCGGAATAAGGCGAGTACTACGCAAGTAACTAGTACGACAGCAACTTGGTTGAAAACTTTGGACCTACTGCGAGTCGTACTGCAATAAATAATGGAGCTGCCGATAATTTTGTCGGCAGCTTCGTTGTATATGCACCTCGACCTGATTCGGAAAATCGCTCAATCACTCGCCCATCTTCTGTGAAAACCCATACTTCATACGATGCGGGGTATTCTGTTTCGATATGCAAGTGATCTGTATCGTCTACATATACCAAGTGTTCGAACAAGTCCTCTTCAGCGCTTGTATCTCCATTAAACCAAAATGCTCCAATATCCGAACGCGAGCCATCTGGGTCGGTGATGTTTGGTCGACCTGAGTTTATGGCAGGTGAGTTGGCTCGCAAATTGAAATCCATGTTTCTTGTATCAATGAACCGCGGGTCACCCAGTAGGCCTACATCACCGCGTGGGATGAATGTGTTGGACAGGTTGTGATCGTATTCAACAAAGAGTCCCTTTTCCGCATTTTCTAGTGTGTCGCAATCGAAAAAAATGTTGTTGTACGCTGTTCCGCCCGCATAACCCAATATTTGCAAACCATATGTTGAACCAACAATTGTGTTGTTGTACACATCGGCATAGCTACCATATTTGATTTCAACACCAGAAGTTGTGCCGAGTAAAACATTGTGATGAACCTTCCCAGTACTGGATTCTCCAAAGGTGATGGCATTGTCAAAACTACCAACGATCTGGTTGTAGCTGAGTTCGCACTCCGTTTCTTCGCCTATGTCGATTGCGTCGCCTGTGCATGTATCGAAGAAGCATCTGGTTACTACCGTTGTACAGTGTCCAGTGTCGTATATATCATCAGGGAAGCCGTACTTAGCGATAAATGAGCAGCCATCGATATACACATCACTGTATTGAATGTAGATGTAGTCGTATGCTTTGTCACCCATCAGGAACGTACAATTGTTAAGTGTTAGCGTGGCGCTTGTTCCGTAAAAACCATGTGTTTCAGTATCAATAGTAACGTAATCTAGCTGCACTTGTCCACCATGCATCGTCACCGCACCCCCGGGGGACCTGAACTCACCTTCACCGTATGAAGGGTGCTCAAGCGTTGCATGCTCAATCAAAACGCTAGCGGTGCTGGACACGCACAAGGCACCCCAAGGCTGAGACCTACTTGAACTAGAGAATGTGATTGGCCGTTCAGACGTACCAGTAACTGAGAGTTGGCCCTCGATATACCAAGACGCTCCGGGCGACATAACGACTTCAGAGCCCTCCTTGATTGTTACTACAGCTCCTGCTTCAACCACAACGTCGTCTTCGAATATGAGTGGTTCAGAAGAGCCATCAAGCGTTTTAATGCCAGTGAAAACAGTTGGTTCCGCGGCTGCAGATACCATTGAGCACAAGAACAAAACTGCTAGGTACGTGTTTCGAGTCAAGAATGTGCGGCAAGCAGACATATTACTTCCTTTGCTTTTTTGAGAGTTCACGGTATTCGTCCAATCGCGGAATGTATTGAATGACATTGAGATCGGCATCGCGCAATGCACCACCATGAGGCAAGAAAAAGAATTGAGCTGTTGAATCTGTACTTTTCTTGGATGGCAAACCCTGCTGATCTACATAAAACTGCAGCACTTTGTACCCCAACTTTTCTTTGGCATTGTCGCACTGTTTTCTGAGGTTTTCCTCATTGAAAAGCAACAGGTCGGGCTGTCTTTCGTCACTCATACTCGGATACTTCCACAATTTTGCGCTTTTATGCGTAATTTAGCTGTCTTTCCCGCCTCGCTACAATCCAAAATTTGATCCGCGGGGCGTTTGGACAAATAAAGGCGATACAGATGCAGTATTGCCGTGAAACAGAATCAAGTCGAAATTACATATCTCTGGACGCAAAATGTTCAAAATTCTCGAAAAACTCATTGGCAGCAAGCAGAGCAAAGACATCAAAGAGCTTGAACCGTTGGTTGAGGAAATCAACGAGGTGTATGCCGGTCTGACCTCTCTGAGCGACGATGAGTTGAAAGCCAAAACACAGGGATTCCGCGACCTCATCCAAGAGCGCACAGCTGAATACCGTCAAGAAATTGAATCCATTGAAGAAAAACTCAAGACTGAAGATCTCTCGCACGACGAGAAAAGCGATCTAAATGAGCGCGCTGTTGAGCTGAAAGACGAAGAGTTTGGAGAGATTCAAGAAACACTAGATGAAATCCTACCCGAGGCCTTTGCAGTAGTCAAGGAAACATGCCGCCGTTTGGTTGGGCATGAATATGAAGTTGCTGGCCATCTGCAGGTGTGGAAAGAAATTCCATACGATGTACAGCTCATGGGTGGTGTTGTGCTTCATCAAGGCAAAATTGCTGAGATGCAGACGGGTGAAGGTAAAACCTTGGTGTCTGTGTTGCCAATTTATCTGAACGCTCTTCCTGGACGCGGTGTTCACTTGATTACAGTGAACGACTATCTGGCAACGCGTGACAAAGAGTGGATGCAGCCCGTGTTTGATTTTCACGGCTTTTCCGTGGGCTGTATCAAGTCCAACATGGCACCTCAGCTGCGCTCTCGTGAATACAATTGCGACATTACATACGGTACGAACAACGAGTTTGGCTTCGATTATTTGCGAGACAACATGGCGGCGAGTACTGACACGCAGGTGCAGCGCCCTCATTTTTATGCGGTGATTGACGAGGTCGACTCCGTGCTTATCGATGAGGCACGGACTCCGTTGATTATTTCCGGTCCTGTCAAGCAAACTGAACAACAGTTTGATGCGATGAATCCGCTGGTGAAAAAACTAGTAGATGCGCAGCGCAAGCAAGCGACTTCTTTGGTTGCCAAAGCTGAAAAACTATTGGAAGAAGCGAAAGACGAGAAGGATGAAAAGCGCGTCGAAGCTGGAATTGCGTTGTTGCGCGCGTTTCGATCTGTTCCAAAACACAAGCGCTTGATGAAGATTCTGCAAGATCCGAACATGCAGAAACTTCGTCGTGAAACTGAGCTTGAATATCTCAAAGATCAAGGCCGTCGCATGGCCGAAATCGATGAAGAGCTGTATTTCGCTATCGATGAAAGAAATCACCAAATAGATATCACCGAAAAAGGTCGCGAACTGTTAGCTGGTTCACAAGGTGACGCTGATATGTTCTTGTTGCCAGATTTGGCAACAGAAATGAGTGTTATTGAAGGTGATGAAGCCATGTCTGCAGATGTCAAGCAAACGAAAAAAGACGAACTCATGCGTCTGTATGCAGATCGCTCTGACAGAATTCACACTATTCAACAGTTGTTGCGCGGTTACTCGCTGTATGAAAAGGACATTGAGTACGTTGTGCAAGATGGCAAGATTAAAATTGTAGATGAGCATACCGGGCGTATCCTTGAAGGACGTCGATATTCTGAAGGTCTCCACCAAGCCATTGAAGCAAAAGAAGGCGTACGCGTTCAGGGCGACACGCAAACATATGCAACTGTAACATTGCAGAACTACTTCCGCATGTATCGCAAGTTGGCCGGTATGACGGGTACTGCAGAAACTGAAGCTGCTGAATTCATGGATATCTATGAGTTGGATGTAGTCGTGATTCCAACGAACCGCCCTATTCAGCGCAAAGACATGGAGGACCAGATCTACCGAACAACGCGCGAGAAGTTTAATGCAGTGATTGAAGAAGTGCGCACACAAGTTGAAGCTGGACGTCCAGTTCTCGTTGGTACGGCTTCGGTTGAAGTGTCGGAAATTCTCAGCAAAATGTTGAAACGCAGCGGTATCAAACACAATGTGTTGAATGCCAAGCAGCACGCCCGAGAGGCAGAGATTGTTTCGGAAGCCGGTAGAAAAGGTGCAGTTACAATCGCAACGAATATGGCCGGACGTGGTACAGACATTAAGCTCTCCGATTCTGTCAAGGAAGCTGGTGGCTTGTGCATTATTGGCACAGAACGCCACGATGCGCGACGAATCGATAGACAGTTGCGCGGTCGTTCAGGTCGTCAAGGTGACCCAGGCTCATCTCGTTTCTTTTTGTCACTCGAAGACAAAATTATGCGTTTGTTTGGTGGTGACCGCGTAGCTGGGGTGATGCAACGCATGAACATTCCAGAAGGCGAGCCTATCGAACACAAGATGATAACGAAGTCGGTTGAACGAGCTCAGAAAAAGGTTGAAGAAAACAACTTCGCAATTCGCAAGCGTCTGCTTGAATACGATGATGTGATGAATTCACAGCGTGAGGTCATCTACGACAGACGTCAACACGCACTGCGCGGTGAACGTTTGAAAGGCGACATATTCGAGTATATACACGAATTAACAGATACATGGTTTAACGAGTATCATCCAAGTAGTGATTTGGAAGCATTCCAAGAGAAGGTAGCTACACACTTTATGGTGTCTTTGAAAATGGATGAAACAGAATTTGCGAATGCAACTGTTAATTCTATGACTGAGAAAATCGTAGCTGGCTGTACTGAGTTCTACAATCGCAAGGAAGAAATGCTCGGATCTGAGTTCATGTCGAACTTGGAACGTGTAGCTACACTTCGTACAATTGATGATCAGTGGAAAGATCACTTGCGCAACATGGACGAACTAAAAGAAGGTATTCACTTACGTGCATATGCACAAAAGAATCCGCTCATGGAGTACAAGGGTGAAGCGTACCAAATGTTTGTAGAGCTTGTGCAAGAGATTAATGCAAAGACAGTTCAGTTTGCCTTCCGATATTTCCCTCAAATTGCTGCAAATCAGCAACAAGGAAATGGTCAGGCGCAACCGCAACAAGCTCAGTCGCAAGCCGCTCCACAGCCGCAGAAACAGGCACCAACTGCTCAGCAGCAAACAAAGGCACCTGAGCGTGCACCACAACAACAAGCTGCGAAGCCACTACCAACGGTTTCGGCTATGGATACATCGCGAATGCAGTTCTCGCATCCTACAGTAGCTGGATCGCCGAGTGCCGGACAAGCACCGCGCCAACAACAAGCACCGCGTGGTGGACAAGAGAAACCACAGCCTGTGCGCCGAGATGAGAAAAAGGTTGGTCGCAACGACCCATGTCCTTGTGGAAGTGGTAAGAAGTACAAGCAGTGCCACGGACGCAATGGGTGATACCATGTCATTGCCAAGCGTAGTAACAGACTATACGAATGATCTTCCAGAGATCCGTCGTCAGAAAATTGAAAGGGTTGCAGACATCGTCTGCACCCTTTTTCCTTCTGTAGAAGTTTCGCTGGAATACAACATGCCTACATTCCGTCTTGGAGAAGGATGGATTTGCGTTGGGAATCAAAAACACTACTGCAGTGTGTACACTTGTAGTTCAGAGTTGATAGAGCCCTATGTGCAAGCGCACCCAAACATCAACCATGGCAAAGGGTGTCTGCGCTTTCGCGATACAATTGAGATTGATGTGTCTGCAATGGAGCTTGTGGTGCGTCGAGCCCTTTCAGATTCATAGTATGTGTAGTTGAAGCGAGAGAACTAGTGTGCGGCCTGCTTCACTAAAGCTAGACTTTGTTGCAAGTAGGTGATTGTAATACGTTGTATCGAAAATATTGAATGCTTGCAGCTCAGAATGTAGTACTCCGAGACCTGTGTTCCACTGGTACGACAAGCCTGTGTTTGCAACAAGCGCACCAGGAGTTTCTAGTTCTCCAGGTCCCAATCTTGTTTGTTTTGCAAACGCCTTTGCACCCAGAGTAAGCTTAAGTTTAGAAAGAGGAGTATACACTAATTCTAGCGATGAGGTGATTGGCGACATATTGGAGAGAGGACGATTTTCAGATGTATTTTGCCCAATCACAATTTCAGTAACATGTTGCAGTGTTACATCTTCCGAGAGTGAAATATCAAGCACACTCTCCCCACCATACAACCAAGCTTGTTCGTTACTTTGAGCCGCGATTGGCAAGAGCGTACTCCAATTGGTATCTCCGTTGCGAACCGATTCTATGTATGTGAAATAGCGTGTGGCGTAGACACTGGCAGCAAAAGATCCCCAAGACCATGAGTATTCTAAACCGTGTTCTGCATGGAGTGCTACTTCAGCATCGAGGTCTATGTTGCCAACTTCGTATTCAAATGAGGCAAGGTGTGGGCCTTGAGAGAACAACTCGGTGCCAGAAGGTGTACGACCACCTAATGAGAGTGCACCAAATATCAAGGTGTTTTTGTTAATGTGGTGTGTTGCTTGTACGGACGCAGCCGGCACGATAAATGTACGAGCTTCTTCAGCAGAAAAAGAGCTGATGTTGAGTCGCATACCGTAGTCTACATGCGTGTGACCAACTTCAGTCGCGGCGCTAACATATACACCTGAAGACACTGTTTCGTAGTCCGGAGTGTACACGAAACCACCGTGAAGATTACGTGATGCAGATACTGAGATTCCGACGGAAGCATCATCGAAAATATCATTCTCTATCGCATCTGCCATTGCTCGTACTTCAAAGGAATCGGATTTATAGTCGGACCCCAAAGCACCGCCGTTCTCAAACTCCTTGTTGCGAGCAGTAGCGACAATTGCATCAATTCGAGCAACATCACACCAGGAGATATCATATTTTTCTATTGAACCGACCAAGCTCAAACGATCGGCTTTAACTTCCACTGGTTCTGGATGACCTCCCAGTATTCCCCCTGGCAATGTATTATCGGTCGAGAGAATTGATGTTCCTAGCGTATACTTAGCATGGCCATCAAAGTGTTTGAACTCTGAAGAAGCAGACCATGCTGTACGCTGTAGTTCGGGAATGAACTCAGTTGGAGTTTCTATGCCACGTAAGCGTGCAAAACCTCCTTGAAACTCAATGCTCGAGTTGTCAAATGGAACCACAAAACGCGATTGCATACTTGCGTCATCAAGGCGCGAATTGCTGTTCACAAGTACTTCTCCTAAGAGTGCTTGCGGAATCTCGTCATTGGCGGGTTTGACGCGTACAACACCGGCATGAATGCCAGTTGAGTATGCCAATGCGTGAACATTTCGCAACAGTGCAACGCTGCGACCCTGAACATTTCCCACCAGAACTTCGTGGTCCTTGCCCGCAGAAGAAAAGTCATTTACAGCATTGTTGCCATCAATGATTGTCAGGCGTTGCACATTGTTTCCTCTAGCAATCGGCCTGATTGCTGTTTCAGTCATTCCCTCGGCTTGAACACCAGGTATCGCCAACATCGCAGCAGCCATTTGTGTATGGTCTGCAATAGTTTCACTGTCGGCACCTGGATGGTAAGAAGTTGACGACTCAACAACTAGCACCTGTCCACTCTGAGCACTCTCAGAACACATGTTGACTTCAAGACGCAGCGCGTGTTGTCCTCGTTCAGCTTGTAGCACAGTGTCAATGTGAGCATAGCCCACTCGCGTGACCCGAAGGTGTAGTTCGTGTACATGCTTAAACCGTAAAAAGAACTCACCATCGGCGTTCGACATCACCACGGTGTCTGCCTCCATGACAGACACCGTGGTAAATGGTAGTACTTCTTTGCTTTCGCAGTCTCGTATTGATCCTGACAGCTCGTGGGTTTGAGCTTGCAACTGCACAAAGCCGAATCCAGCGAGAATAAACAGAGTAGTGAGCAGCCGCTGCATTATGGCTCCACTCGTACAACAAAGTCAGCCGATTCGAAGTCAGCATGGCCTTCATGATTGATAAGCACATGAGCCTCTGTCACCACTGTTTCGCTTGCATTGATAACAAGTTCGTGTGGATCGCCTTCTTCGTGAGCATGTTCAACTTCAACCGAAGCTGCGTTGTCGTGGAGATGGAATTCGGGTTCAAAACCTTCGTCGTCGTGTACCACAAACAGGTCTCCATCTTCACCGATGAACCACAAGAACCACTCTTCATCTGGAGTAGAGGTAAGCGTCAATGTGTCTGCAGAGCTCGAGAACGTACCTTCGAAGTAGTGCAAGAATTGCGTTGAATCGCTGTTGCGAACAACAAATCCTGCTGCCTCTTCGTGCTCGTGTGTGTGTGACACAGGGTCATCAGAGCATGAGTACAATGCACCAACACATAGGCAGACAACTGCCAGTTTTTTGATAGAAAACATAGCTGTAATCCTAAAATTAGATGTAAAAAAAAAGAAAAAGGATGTCAGATTAGAGTAGGCGGGCCGCGGGTAGACAAAAGTCCAAGTTCGCGTCTAATCTCAGCTATAGATGGAAATGCAGAATTTTGGGGTGCACGGTATGGCAGTACAAAGCGCACTGGAATTGTCTCAACAGCAGAATAGAGCATAACTTCGTGCAGGCAGAACGAGCACTCCTCATGATCACTAGCGTTAGTATACACAGCACCGTGACTCTCGCTACATGAATGTGTTTTACCGTGATGGTCGCCATGCGCTACTGTGTGCAATGCCGGAAAGGCCGTTCCCAACACAACAGCAAGCAACAAAAGGTAGCGACCAATAACAGAATATGTGGAGTGTGTGTTCACAACAGATCCAAACGATTGAATAGGGTTGCAATTGTAGAGGCAGGAGCGACAATATCATTTACTTCGTATGTTGTTGGTATGGACACAACACATTTAGAGCAAATACGCCAGAACCTTGAGCAGCTGACCAAGCTAACAGAAAAAGCTTGGGATGATCTCGTTGAATTGTTTCGTCCAGTCACGCTTGCGAGAAATGACTACATCATTCAGGAAGGTGAGCATGCCCATGATTGTTATGTGCTGTTAGACGGAATTGCAAGAGTGTACTACAACAACGACGGCAAGGAATACAACAAGACATTCTTTGTACCTGGGATGTTTCCAACTCCGCTTACAGCACTGTTGTCCGGCGCGCCAAGCACAACAACAATCCAAGTTCTGACAGATAGCACTCTACTTGCATTCTCCTACCAAGGATTTTGTGATCTCTTTGCTACTCACAGGTGTCTTGAGTCCCTCATGTTAGCCATCGTGTGCCGAGAATGGATAAAGAAGGAGCGTCATGACATTCATATGGTCACCAATTCCGCCAGTGAAAACTACCGCATATTCCAACAAAACTTCCCAACACTTGAGCAACACATTCCCCAATACCACATCGCCTCGTACCTCGGCATCACCCCAATTCAATTGAGTCGTATTCGAGCCGGGAAGTAGGGGTGCTACCCTTCGCACGTCCCGGTTGCACCCCTCCGGGGTACGAACGAAAAGGGAGAAAGAGAGGGGGCGCGCAACCCAGGGTTACTCTCGCTTCGCTCGCTCACCCTGGGCTAAGAAACTATGCCCTACGGGCATGAGACGACTCGGTAAATTGTTTAGTCTCTTCTGTCCCTTTAGTCCCTTCTGTCCCTTAAGTCCCTTCTGTCCCTTAAGTCCCTTCTTCTTAACCTATGTTAATGCCAGCGTCTGGCAGCTTCACGAATTTTGTATGTGAGATGAAGAAATCATCTTGATTGTACACAAAATGTGAGGTAAACGATATGTACACATTGTTTAAGTCAATAATGTGCGTTGTGGCACTCCTTGTATCTGCATTTGCCGTTACAAGTGCGCAAGGTGGGGTAAAGTCGTATTGGCAAGTTGGAGTAGGACTTGGGGAATTGCCTACGGGAGGTAGCTTCAAACCGAGTTTTACTTTTGGGTATCACCTGAATGAGCATGTTTATTTTGGCGTAGTGTACCAACTCCCCGATGAGATCAGCCGTGGATCGAGTTCGTTCAATGCACAGAGCGCAGGTTTAGGCGGCATTGAAAAAACATTTGAGACAGTTTCGGAACGACTTCTGATACAGTGTGCGTATACACCGATCGAACATGGACCATACATTTCCTTTGGTGCTGTGTACAATGGAGAAGACTCTGAAGCCATGAGCTTTGATGATCGCACCCGTATTCTCGCGGATGAATCTGTTTCAGGTGCTTTGAATTTTACACAAACCCGTCCAGCTGGATGGGGTGCAGCACTTGGGATAGGGTATCGATATCATTTCGAAAGTGGACTTTCTGTTGGGTTTGAGTGGACTCCAGCTTGGGGTCAGTATCCAGAACCGACCTACAACTTCGAAGGAAATGTGCAGTTATTGGAATCTGCACGTAATAAGATTCAACAACGCATGGACGACAGCTTCTCTTCGAACGTGACGAATATGTACAAAATCTTTCACATCGGTTTTGCATATCGCTGGGAGTAATCATGAAAACAAAATACTACACGTATACTGCAGTGATTGTGCTCTTTCACATCGCTGCGATGTTGGCAGCCGGAATTATTCTCGTGTTTGCGTTTGACTTTCCAGACATTCTCCGTGAGCCAATGGAAGTCACTTTGGGTCTTTTCATAGCGAACAAGTCATTCACCGTTCCGGCGTACTACTTGTTCACACTCACGGGAATTTCGTTTATGACTGTGGCTTTGCTGTTGTACCGAGTTACAGATATAAGCAAAACCGTGTCAGGGTTCCTCGCAACAGTGTTTGGCGTACTTTTTGGACTCACCTCTTCCCTTGGGTTTGTACGCTGGCCGTTCCTCATGCAGTCTCTTGGCGAAACAATGCAGAGTCAAACAGTAGATGCTGAGATCCTGCGACTTGTGTACAACAGTTTTCACACATACGCAGGTGTCTCCGTAGGCGAGAATTTTGCGTTCTGGTTCGAATTCCTGTGGATGTTTTTGGTTTCCACCTCCATGTTGTCGTGCACAAACATCTTCCCGAAATATATGGCGCGTATTGGCCAAATGCTTGGTATAGGTATGCTCGTGTATTCACTCGAACAATTTGGTGGCACACTTGCTGTATTGGGCCCGCTCAACATGATGGTGCACACAGCACAACTTGCTTGGTTGCTCGCAATAGCCTTCTGCTTGATAAATGCTCGTAACGGTTCGCAGGAATTGTTGACTAGATCTCAACGTGCAGTGTGCGTTGTGCTTTACTTCGTTCTTCTCATGGTTTCGTTCGGATAACAATGAAAATGAAAAACAAAAGAATTGTTCTGATTACTGGTGGTACGTCAGGTATTGGCCGCGCACTGGCAGAGGCCATGCTTGAACCAAACAACGTTGTTATTGTGACAGGACAAAATGAGCAAAGACTGCAAAACATGCGCAGTTGCGGCTGTGTTGCTCTTCGCGCCAATATGACATCAAGAACACAGCTTGAGTCTCTGATTCTACATATTCAACAACACTACGGCAGAATCGATTTGCTTGTCAACAATGCGGGCGTTCAATACAACTACAATTTGCTCGAAGACGCAATGTCCATAAACACTGTGCTTCATGAAATGCATGTCAATGCTACTGGACCAATTGAACTCACAATGCTCGCACTTCCTCTCCTATACGCTAGCGAGCAGCCTGTGATTGCCAATGTAACGAGTGCACTATCGCGAACGCCCAAGTCCACTGCTGTCGTCTATAGCGCAAGCAAGGCAGCTATGTATTCCTTCACCACTTCACTAAAGAAGATGTTGAAGGGCAGGGTGCGTGTCTGTGAAATCATTCCCCCGGTTGTGGAGACAAAGATGACAGAGGGAAGGACTGGACGCAAGCTCTCGCCCAAAGAGATGGCCAAACAAATATTGCTGGGTTTGGAGGCACGACGTAGTGTCATTTGTTCACTACAAATTCGATTGTTCCGCATTCTTTCAGCGGTGGCTCCGGTGCTTGCCTCTAGCATTATTAACAGTCGAGATTAGTTTGTAAATTTCCGTTCAATAACAGGAGGACACAATGCCAGAAGAGAAGCCAAACACTATAGAATTTGTACTTGAGCCATTAGAGCAAACATCGGATCTACGCCATGTGCTTCTGACTGTCAGGGAATACCTGTTGCAGCACGAAGTAGGTTGTACAGAAACTATTCACGGCGGTAAACATGTGCGGCTTGCACTATTTCACATAGATCATGAAAACGATGTTGTGGTTGGGCTTTCCCACGGAAAAGACCATGTAAAAGTGTACTTTCACCATTTTGATCCAGCGCCCGAATTGAGTGTGTTGCGTTTGCAAGGAAAAGGAAAACACAGCCGACATGTGCAGTTGACTGAAATTACAGACGAGATTTGGAACGATATTCAAACGCTATTTGAGAATACACTTCGCAACAGGAGCAACAATGCATAGAGAGTTCGTGAGTGAGTGCGCAGAACATTTGCGCGAAGGTGCGCGTAGAATTGAGAAGTGTTTGGATATGCTGGATAGCGAGCAGATTTGGAAACAATATCCTAGTGTCGTGAGTATAGGCAATCAAGTCATTCACCTCGAAGGCAATGTAACTCAGTGGATACTACATGTATTAGGTGGTGAAGACCATGTGCGCGATCGTTCGTCCGAATTCTCGCCTGACCAAACTACACAGAAACAAGAGCTGGTTGCGCGAATCACTGATGTAGCTGAAAGGGCAGCACGGATTATCGAGGAATCCAATCAAGAAACGCTTTTGTCGAAATACAGTGTTCAAATATTTGAACCAACTGGAGTTGGCATTGTTGTTCATGCAGTAGAACACTTTTCGTATCATGTTGGACAAATAACACTTCTCACAAAACTAGCTACAGGTGAGCATACACATTATTATGACGAGTCGAAGTTATAGGGACTAGGCTGTTTCTTTTTCAACAGCTCCAGTAGAACTTGGATGTGCAGAAGTAGATCTTCTGCGCAGTATGAAGAGCGCAGCTACTACCACGATGAGAAGTGGCCAAACACTAATCATCGCGAGCACAAAGCTATGTATTCCTTGCCATCCAGTTCCGAACGCACTTCCCAATTCGGCGAAAAATGATTCTTCAGTTGAGGGAATTTCATCTGGCTCGATTTCTTGGTGAAAGTCAACTACTATTGTACTCCAGGCAATGCGTTCCTCGAGTTTGTTTTTGTTGCCTTGCATGGCTTCAATTTTAGAACGTACATGATTTAACTTTCCGGTCAACTCTATGATGTCAGACATGTTGGCAGCTCTGTTTAGCAGCTTTCGGTACTCTTTTTCCACCGCTAGTTCGGATGCAATACGCTGGGATAGGTCACGAAATGTACCAGAAACATCTAAGACATCTGATTCCTGCTTGATCAGTATGATATCGAGCATTTGAATTTCCCTGTACAAAGTCTGATATCTGTGAACAGGTACGCGAATAGTCATCTTGTGTGTGACTCGATAGTCATTTCTCTGCTCTTTGTCCTTTTCAAGGTAGCCGCCTTGTGCAAACACGAGCGATCTGATTGAATCAGCATGCACAGCAGCGTTTGTTGTTTCAAACTCGATGCTCCCTACTGAAACTTGATATTTCTGTGGAGGTGAAGCGGATTGTTTGGCCTTGGCTTTCTCAGTTGATGCGGTGGCTGCGTAGACCTTCGGTTTATTGCCATTCGTGATATCATCGTGAAAAGCATGACTAACCACTACACGAGCATTCTCTTCCGTGTTAGAGGAGTACTTTTCTTCAGTTGCATCGTCGTAACCAAGTTCCGCTATTTCCTCTATGACATCATCCCGGTCAGAAGTCGAAGCTGAAAATTGAGGCTCTGCAGAGTTCTGACTCATTACTTTATAGGTACCCGTATCCTCTTCGCAACTCGATAGGACAACCAAGGCAGATAGAAACACGGAAAGCAACACCCTTTTCATGGATTCAATCTCCAGCAGACTTGAAAACTTATTTGACTGACATACATACTGCTCAGTATTATGCATTGAACATACATAAACATCACATGAACACAAATTCAAAAACAAAGCACCTAAAAGTCGTGGTTTTCTTCATTGGAGCCATCGCTACCGGTTTAGTGTCTGTTATGAATAGCGAAAACACCGCACCAACACCTGAGGTTGAGGAAGCTCCTGTGGTCAGTGCAGAAACCTTTGCAGATATCGGTGAAATGTTGCCGGAAGCGATTCTCGACATTCGCTATGCGGGGAACAACAACTTTGTTGGAAAGCCAGTAGATGGCTATGCCGCACCGAGAGCAATTGTTTCTCACGAGGCTATGCAAGCTCTTGTGAACGTGCAGCAGCAATTGCGCGAGCAGCACAGAACATTGGTGATATTCGATGCATTTCGTCCACAACGCGCGGTAGACCACTTTGTGCGTTGGGCCGAAGACCTTAACGATTCAGCCACGAAGCAGGAATTCTACCCCTCTGTTCCAAAGTCGGAGTTGTTTGAGCGCGGATACATTGCGGCGAAGTCATCTCACTCGCGAGGTAGTACAGTCGACTGCACAATTGCCGAGTGGAATGACAGTTTGCAGCAGTATGTTGAGTTAGACATGGGGTCTCCTTTTGACTATTTCGATCCGGTGTCATGGCCATCAGATACCACCATTTCAGACGTGGCGCGACGCAATCGCATGATTTTGCAAAACATCATGGTGCAGCACGGTTTCTCGCCATATCCGCAAGAATGGTGGCATTTTACGCTTTCTGGTGAGCCTTATCCGGAAACCTATTTCGACATAGAACTCACAGATTCATTAATGCTAACACGTTGAGGTGACGAATATGAAATGCAATGCAAGTTCGGTAGATCGTATGATTCGTGCTGTGATTGGCTTGGGTGGAATCGCGTTGGGGTTTTTTGCAGAAATTCCGTGGGGATACCTCGGCATTGTCTTGCTCGGAACAGCTGCCATGGGCTGGTGTCCAATCTACCAAGTGCTTGGAATTTCTACGTGTAGCGGGAAATCTTGAATTATTCCGACATTTGGTTAAACAAGAATTGAAGTTGTGCGTCTAATGTGACTGATGTAGTTGTTTCAACACATAATCACACACTCATGACTAGATACTCTACTCTTGGCCAGTTGTCAATACTGGCCTTACTCCTTACGATTTGTACTATTGACGCAGAAGCCCAAGGTCGCCGCGGTGGCGGTTTTGGTGACCTACAGGGCATTGTAGGATCTGTTATCAATCTCGATACCGGTGACCCAGTTAGCTTCGTTTCGGTCACTCTTCTCAATCCCAAAGACTCGGCAGCTATTGGCGGTGCTAACGGCGATGTAAACGGTCGTTTTCGTGTTGATGTTGGCGCAGGCGACTACATAGTGCGGTTTTCAGCCATCGGATATCAGCAAGCATTTGAGAATGTGACGTTGACAGAAGACAAAAAAATGCACATGTTTCGGCAATATGAACTAGCGCCAATGGATGCATATGGCGACGAAGTTGTTGTTGAGGCCGAACGTCCCTTTGTTGAAATACAAGGCGATAAACGCGTTTTTAATGTCTCAAATGACCTGAATGTAAAAGGCGGAAATGCCGAAGAAGTGCTTGAGAATATTCCTTCGCTCGAAGTTGACGTAGATGGCAATGTGTCGCTACGTGGTTCCGAAGGCGTAAAAATTCTGATCGATGGGCGCGAGTCTATCTTACTCGGTCTCAACCCTGCCGACGCGCTCAAGCAAATTCCTGCTGCTCAAATTGAAAATGTCGAAGTAATCACGAATCCTTCTGCGCGCTACGAAGCAGAGGGCACGTCTGGTATCATCAATATTGTACTTAAAAAGAATGATCGTTCTGGTTGGAGCGGATCATTTGAAGCAAATGCCAGTACGCTAGAGACTTATGGTGGTTCAGCCAACCTGAAATACAGCTTCGGCGATGTTTCTGTTTTTGGCGTCTATTCGTACTCAAATCGCAACCGCGAACGTGAAATCACAAGCTACTCAGAGTACTATGAGCGCTACCTCGAAGACAATCAAGAGGTAGTAGACACCACAATACTCGACCAATTTGACGTGAACGACGGTAGCCGCTATCGCAACTTCCTCTCAGGTGGTGTAGAGTGGAAACTCTCCCGCGAAACATCTCTCACAGCGTCATACGGCCGCAAGATCGGTGGTGGCGAACGCATCGGAACATTAGAAATGATGCAGCAACTTCCACGTGAAGAACCGGTGTACTCAACACGTGAAAACACAGAAGACGAAGAAGAGACGGGTAATGAAGTTGTGTTGGCATTTCGTCATGAGTTCGATGGACGCAAACACTACCTAGACATCGAAGCCGATTATGAAGATGAATATGACCAAGAGATTGGGTTGGCAATCAACGACAGAGCCGACTCTATAGCTGGTTATGGCATTGAACAACGCATTGATCAGCTCGAGCAGGAAACAGAGTTTTCACTCGATGCTGACTATGTTTACACAATCGCAGAAGACACGCAGTTGGAAGCCGGGTTTAGTTATGACCACGAAGATATGAGCAGCGACTATATCGTTGATGACCTCTATGACGAAGAGTGGGAACGCAATACCAATGTCTCTAACAATCTTGACTACAAAGAGCGTGTCGTTGCAACATACCTCATGTACTCTGGTAAGCTAGGCGACTTCAGCTACCAAGGTGGCTTGCGGGCTGAGAATACTGAAACACAAGTGGCGCTGGAGCAAACGAATGACGTGTATGACAAATCGTACTTTCACCTGTTCCCATCTGTGTTTCTCGGATACTCAATCAACCAAAACAATGAATTGCAAGTGAGTTATAGCCGCAGGATTCGCAGGCCAGGATACCGCTCTATGAATCCATTTACCTCGTACACAAATCCCTATCGTTTCTGGACCGGTAATCCTGATTTGGAACCAGAACTTTCGAACTCGTACGAGCTGAACCACGTGTGGTACATGAAGGATCTGACATTGACAACTGGCGTGTATTACCGTTTTACCGAAGATGTTATGCAGCGCATCACTGAGTTTGGTGAAAACGGTGTGTCGTATATCCGTCCAAAAAATTTGTCTGACCAAACCTCTTATGGCGTAGAACTCTCTACTATGTGGAAAGCCACTGATTGGTGGAATATTATCGGATCGGTTGATTTCTTTGCTTCCGAACTTGATGGCGGCAACC
>JAUHYX010000258.1 GCA_030426285.1 bacterium | reverse complement strand
GTTTCTCTCGCCAGTGAGACTTGGAAGAATTTCCAAATCTCCAAATGGACCTGCGTTCTCAAGTACCCTTGGTTCGCCCTTTGGTGACGGGACTAAATCCAAGTATTTGGATTCATACCTGTCGAAATCTTCAGCTCCTGATACGACCAAGACATTGTGACTCGTTGAAGGATCAACACCGAGTTCGTACCAATCTTGAAGCCACAAAGGAGATTTCGATTGTCGGCCGAATATGTCCTTTGGGCAAAAATTTGTGTACTCGATGTCAATGCTGCTTAGTGTTTTTCGCAAAGACTCAACTAGCACCCTGTCGGACAACCCTGTCGCTACACTTGCGACAGGGTCATGATTGGTATACAAACGTATGGAACTATTGAGCATACAAAACACTGTTCTTAAGAGCTAATATAGACCCAGCTTGCCCGCGTGTATATGGTAAGAGGTATAGTGGAGGTCTAATACCGTCGTTTCCTCTAATTTTAAGCGTTTCTTGTTTGCTTTGATCTACTGCTTCTAGATCCATCAGATCTTCCAGTTTACTCGTATAGGTGGTCGACTGTACGATTGACATCTCAAAAACCCAGTCATTGTTTGTGTCTTCGAATAATGCAATTCGAACATAGTCATTGCCAGGTTGTACTAGTTGTTCAGTAGCAACCGCAGACGAGGTACTCCTCGTAATGATTGAAACAGATAGATTTGACATGTCAAACGCCAATTTGTGATCATCGAACTTGTAACTAGCCATTGAATACTCCTTTTCCTTATAGCATCCTTACACCCATCCGTTCCGAACAGCATAATGCACGAGGCCAACAAGTGAGGATGCACCTGTTTTTTCGAGTATGCGCTTTCTGTGGGAGTTGACGGTGTGAATGCTAATGTTCATTTTGGTAGCAATTTCACTAGACTTGTATTCGCGTACGATGCAAGAGAGTATTTCACGCTCGCGCTGTGACAGCTCAGAAAAGGAGTCTCGCTCCCCACCCATGGCCTGCATCATTGTGGGACAAACCCAGGAATTGCCTTTTGTTAATTGTTTAATTGCTTCAAGCACACCCTTTGAATCGGTTTGCCATGTGGCGTGCCCAACAGGAGCAGGTGATTCTAGTGAAAGTGACCGCAGTTGGCCTTTTTCAGAGTGAACAAATAAGATAGGAAGATTCGCCTCTTCAGCCAATAGTTTGATATTGGATATTAACGCCAATGTTGGATGAATGAGGAACACAACCACTATATCACTGCTGCGAACATGGCCGTTGACAGTTGCTAGTTCTACATTCACAACTGTACCAACTCCGCATCCATATTGGCCTATTGTTGTTGCAAGCGCTTCACCGGCAAATTGCACATCTGTGACAATGCAGTATTGAAGTTGTTTCTGTACCATGATGTCCGCGATTCCGTTGTATTCGTTCTGGATTCGTGGACAATTTGGCATCGCTACCTCTAGCCATCAATACACAATTGCTAGTGAATGTTCGGAGGGTTAGCGACTGTATTTGCTGTCAGTTGTCATGACTCTACAGTGGTGAATATCTGTACAAGTTATTGCGCGTTGTGACCCTTTCAACAGCGTTGACAATGCCATTTCCGTCAAAGTCAACGAAGCTGTATCCCACGTTAGCAGTGGAGTTGCGGACAATTGCGCGGTCACTGGCATTGATAATGTGATCTGCATTTACATTGCCTGGTACAAGAGCAAACACTCCATTGACTACCTCGTCTAGATTTGAGTAAATCCCGGTGCGAATGTTCGCCGGATTGGTGAAGTCAACCTCCGGTATCAAGGGCGAAATTGCGTGAAAATGTTTAGTGCGCACCGGCAAGTGCCCCGCTACGTGAAGTCGTATCGCATACATTCCAGGCGTAGGAGCATGCTCATGTAGCTCAACAAAAGAAGTAACAGTAGCAAGTCGACCATTGTTGTAAAGTAAAAACGAATATTGCCATGATACCGCACTGGTGTCATCCTGGGGAAGCAACTCGACTCGACACCATGTAGAGGCGCCATCTTGCAACTCTTGCTGGACAGTATCAAAAGGGCTTTGGTTCGGCAAAAAGGCACTTTCTCGCATATTTCCTGATTCGGCGTTGAACAAGCCAGCTGCAAGAGCTCTTAAATTGAGTCGGATGACCGAGTCCTGGGCAACTCCAAGCGCAGAGAGAACGTAAAAGCCGTTGTTTGTCCACACTCCACTTCCAGATCGATACATCGCCACATTACATTCGTATTCCTGCTGTGCAGTGTTGTCCCAGAAGCGATAGTGTAGTGTGTCTCCTACCACACATCCATCGGTTTGAGGTGTTTGTGAATCGTCGCCCCAAACCGTTATACTTGTACTCTCTCCCTGCCACATCGCTGCACCAACACAAAGTCCACTCTGTGTAAACACACCAATCTCGTCTCCGTCTTCCAGCACAGTTAAGCCGATGGATGGATTGACTGTTGCAGGCACAATGACTGTAGCATTTACTCCGGTATTGGCCGTGAATGTGAAGTGCTGTGCTAGTGATGTGTTTGAAGACAAAAGCACGCCAACCAACACGCTGAGAATTGTACGAATATGCATTACTACCCCTCAAGTCATACAACAGAACTGTCTTTCTAATCTAACACGATAAAAGTTGCATACAAGCATGTATTGTCATTCTGTGCCATGACTGTGTACAGTCCTGCTGGAAGTTGTTGAATATCGCAATTCATTGGATTTCCCGGTGTGACTGTAGTACTTGGCAGCATCAAGACAACTCTTCCTGCAACATCTACAATGCTGATATCACATGCACCGACCCCTGACGGAAGCTCAAGCGTGATTTCACTGCGAGCAGGAGATGGATACACCAATATTCGCGATTCGTTTGTGACGGTTTGTTTCGCAATCTCGGTAATAGGGTCAGACTCTCGCTCTGGCATACGCGCTTCAAGCATGCGGAACACCGATACGCTGTTGTCGTAGTTGCCCGAGCCGATAAAGAATGTACCGGTAGGATCGGAGGCAACATTATACGGTCGGTACAGACCAGTGACTCCGCCTACATTGCGCTTATACATACTCGTGAACTCTACATCACCTGTGGTATTGTCGCGGCTGAGATGCACAATGGCATTGCGGGCGCGGCCGGCAACAAATAACTCTTGTCCTGTTGCTGCAGCATCTACTTCGTACGCACCACCCAAGCCACTTACATCGCCCTTGCCATCTACAAATGCCTCCACAAACACCAGGGTTCCACTACTCGAGCGTTCGAAAACATTGACAGCATTGTCGCGGTAGGAAGTCACGAATACATGAGACAAGTCGCTAGACACATCGACACCTGAGGCGCCAGACAAGTACTTTATGCCATTGCTTCCGTCTTTGTGAAACTCAACATACGTGAGTCTTCCTGTTGTTACATTTCTATCGAACACTGAGACAGCGTGATCACTGTATGCGGCAACATACACGCTTGTACCATCTGCCGAAATAGCTATGGCTCTCGGCGTGTGCATTTTATTCACGCCGCCTTGGCCGTCCTTAAAACGCTCCACATACGTGAGCGTTCCGGTTGTTGTGTTGCGACGAAACACGGTGAGTTTTCGGTCTGCCGAACTCACTGTATACACATTGCGACCGTCGGGACTTACGACAACGTCTTCAACATTTTTGAGGCCATCAACACCATTGACATTGCGGCGAACGCGTTCTATGAATGTCAAACTACCAGTCGTAGCATCAATACTAAACACCCCAATTGCATATTCTGAACGCGATGCGCTATACAGAGTTTTCCCGTCGGGAGACATGGCCAATGCAACTGCTCGTGCGAGCCCCTTGCCGCTGCCATTCACGTGATCAACAAATGTGAGTTGACCCGAAGTGCTCAATGTAAAGTGATTCACAGCATTTGAACTGTACCCAGCAACATACACATGCTGGCCATTTGGACTAAACACAGTCTCGCGCGGTCGTTTCATTTTACTCACGCCACGTGTATTCGTTATGACACGATCAGTTTGTTCTGCATTGGTAAACAAGTCTTGTTCTGCAACGACGTCCACAACTACGGTTCCAGAT
>JAUHYX010000257.1 GCA_030426285.1 bacterium | reverse complement strand
ATAGTTGGACTATAACCAATAATCCAGATAACATTAACTGTGAATCTACACCTCAACCTGCGACCATCTCTCTGCCAGTCATCAATCTTGGTCCGGGAACATATATCCTGGAGAGGAAGATCACAGGCAATCTTCCAGCTGAAAATATTGAAACTGTTTTCGAAGCAGATGACCTGAAAATTACAGCACTTGAGAGTTTTCAGAAGCAAGTCGAGACAGCTACTCGAAATAAGCTCATGGAAGACGACCCCGCAGAGAATGCTGACTTGCAAGATATTGTTCTAGCACTTGAGACGCTTTCTATGGAAGAAGTTTACAATTTATTGTCATCTTCCTCGCTGTGGGTGCTAAATGGTGAAGGGGACGCATTCGACTACATGGGAACAAATTGCGGAACTATAAGCATTCCACTAATCGATTGTGAATTGGATCTTTCCGAAGGATTTGATGAGAATGGAAATTCTAAGTTTGAAGAATACCTGTATTCCGTGTTGGGTAACAACAACAGCAAATGGAATAATACTAACCCAACTAATAGGGAGAAGCTAGAACATTATTTTTATCAATACGGGAGTAAACTATTTGATGGTTACCCGAATGGAACATTCAATGCTTTGATCAACAATATGTTAAGTGACCCAGGGTTAAGTGGAACCGTTAGTGAGTATGATGCTGCTGAATTGTGGTTCACATGGAAGTCGCTAGTCGACAATCTTCCACAGTTTTTACTTCTTGACCCTGAGTACGGTCAGATTGATGTAGAAAGTGACATTAACAAAGACTTTGACTTGTTCCACACATTTCTTTCTATGGTCGGTACTACTTACACTGGGATTACCGATTCAGAATACACGTATCTGACGGAGGGGCACAAATACTTCTTTGTCGAGTATTCAACAAGTTCAGATGCTCCTTACAAAACTTGCAGTCAGCAAGGCTCATTAACACCGAACGGCTTCGATCTATTTGATGGTAGTGGCAATGTTCTGACACCTGGAGAATGGGTGCGTGACGACCGATCAACTCTTTCAGAAGATGATGTACCTCCATCTGGGCCGGCGACTAGTTGGAGACAGTTATACGAATGTATTCGTATGCAAAAGATGCGAATTCGAAGTTTGAGCGACGATATTCACGGTGGACACCTAGGCAACAAGCTAAAAGAAATGTTCGGTGATGAGTGTGATTTTTGGGAGGAGGGCGGAGCCGCACCTAGCCTCGACTGCGTGAATAGAGTTGCGGATGCACTGCAGGATGAGTGCGAAGATCGTTGTGAAATGCGCCGTGGACAGTTTGAGATAGAAGCAAGAACGGCATATGAGGATGCCCAGATTGCATACACCGAAGAGGAGCTTGATTGTGCAGTTGAGTCACTTATCGAAGAGTGTAAATCTATGTGCGAAATGGACGTTCTCATGAACGGACCAAACATTCCTCTCGGAATTGGGACGACAAGTCAACAGGAAAATTATGCAAAAGTCATGGGTGGCGACCCAATCGTAACTGCCTTAGGGAGCAACCAACTATGTCCTTCTGGGACTTCTCTGGTAGTGCCGACACGTTCTGGGCCAGGCAACGCAAGCAATGCGGCGTTTATTCACGAAATGCATGAGGCATTCAACAAGACGTTGAAGAATTGGAACTGGGAAGGTCTTACACTCTTAGACTTTTTCTTCAACAGAAAACACTGCCAAGAATTTAGAAAAATCTTTGATCAGAATCTCGATTTTCCAGGAGTAGTTGATTGTGAAGAGTTGGACTGCACTACTTGGGATTTTCCAGACTCATGGATACAATACGTTCCAACCTCTACGGGTACACTAGGTACCATTTTCCCCGGATTAGGTGACTCGATTGTTGTTCATTCATTAGTTGTACAGTCTGACTACACAAAATTCTTATATCAAGATTTCTTAAGGACAGGCAATACTCACGAGCAAGAATTACTATTCGGTGGTCCACAGTGGTCTACAAGCAGTGGGGGAGATCAAGGTGGAGAGCCATCACACGTCAATCAGGTCGTGATGGATATTATTATCTCAAAAAACGATCCGTGCAAAGCACGCATTCTCTTCAAGTTTGCGTTTGTAGATTTTGATGATGATTTTGGCAAAGAAGGCCTGATAACTCGATCGATTGCAACAAGTGATTATGAGCTTGAATCGTATTATGATTATGATGATATTGACCTTCCGCAATCCGCACAAGGTACTTCCTATACTTGGTATGATTTTAACGGTGAGGCATTTGGGGGTACAGACGGTCCAGCTACGTTTTTCTGGACAGCTATGTCAACAAGTTGTATTGACATCTGCTTGTTTGCTTGCGGTCCTGAACTCTGTCTCGATTGGGTCATGCCGGAAGATGTCGTTATTGACCTCGACGACTATACCCACTATCGTTACAAAACCTGTGAAGATCAATCACGCGAGATAGTTCAGCAAGAATTGGCGACACAAGTAGAACAGATCATTGCCGCATCCTCTCTGGGAATTGAAGACGCCTACGCAGAGCAGTGTCTAGACGAAGCATTGTTGAATGATCAACTTAAGCTCACATATGATTTGTCATACTATCACTACACTCTATACTACTATGATGAGCTTGGACGCTTGGTTCGAACTGTTCCGCCAGCTGGAGTAGACATTGACGAAACAAGAACACGTCAAGACCAACCTCAACACTCATTTATTACAAAGTATCGCTACAACTCATTGGGACAACTAACTGCAAAGCGTGCTCCAGATGCCAAGATGAGTACGCAATTTTGGTACACCTCTTTGGGGCAATTGCGCTTTAGTAGAGACGGACGTCAGTTTGAGCCTGGGAATCTTCACTATTCCTTCACCAAATACGACAATTTAGGCCGGATAATTGAATCTGGAGAGGCGACTGGTTTTCCTTTGGAAAGTGAAGCAGACAATATGTCATACCCACAGACAGGATTCACAACTCGTATTCTAACAACGTACACAGATCCATATAGTGACAATGTTAGCACCTTTCTGCCTGCACCATATGACATCGTTGACATTCAACAGAGATATTTGCACAACCGGGTATCCTACGTAATCCGTGATAACGATGGAGATGTTGCTACAACAGCAGATCAGGTTATTACGATTTTCTCCTACGATCCCCATGGCAATGTCGAGTGGGTGATGCAACGCATCCCTGCTCCAGAAGCACCAAACAATGAGATCGTTGCACTCATAGAGTACAAATATGACTTGCTCAGTAGCAATGTCCGTGAAGTGCACTACAACTCAGGTCGACCTGATCAGTTTCATCATCGCTATGAATACGATGCAGATAATCGTATCACGGCTGCCTACACCTCTCGTGATGGTGAACATTATGAGCGAGATACAAAGTACACGTACTACCCGCATGGACCGCTTCAGAGAATTGAAGTCGGGGATGATGGAGTTCAAGGAATCGACTATGTGTACACGATTCAAGGGTGGCTGAAAGGTATGAATCATCCAAGTGAGAATCCGTTGCACGATCCTGGACAAGATGGATTGTCAACAAACACCGTAAACGACGTCTTCGGTATGCTATTAGGATACTATTCAGGTGACTTTGTAAGTGGTGACGCGACCTCAGTTTATAATTCTGATGATGTAAGTGTATGGCCGACATTGGTTCAAGGTAGGCCAGGCCTATACAACGGTAACATACGTACGTGGGAACTCAAATCAGACTTGAGCCGAAACAATCTCAATCCAACGCCTGCTACGACACATGGCAATCTATACGAGTACGACGTCCTGAATCGCATTCTTAATTTTAGGTACTATGCCTACCAAGCTGGAGGACCATATTCATTTAACGGTGATTATGCAGGTCTCTATTCTTATGATGAGAACGGCAATTTGTTGTCACTTCGCAGGTATAGTCCACGTTCTGTCGCGATGGACGATCTGGCATATACGTATGAGACGAACTATAGCGGAGAAAAGATCAGCAACAGACTAGAGCAGGTGTTCGATAACATTGGCACTACTCCAAACGATGCAAACGACATCGAGGGATTACATATGTACACATACGATGGTG
>JAUHYX010000256.1 GCA_030426285.1 bacterium | reverse complement strand
AATTGCGTTTGCAAGAAGAACTCGATAGGTTGAGCACAAGGGCACAACCAGAAGATGAAGAGAAGGCAGTAGGTACACCGTAAGCACCTCACATGTAAGGCGATAGGAAAATTCGCTCGTGGATTCAACCACGAGCATCGATATGGTTACAGAGCAGCAGATACTGAAGGGAGAAGATCTCCAGCAATTTTGGCGCGAGTACTTCGCGGATCCATCCACCGAAAGGCGGCATCGCCTGATGGTTCAGTACGCGGGGCTAGTTCGATATGTGCTGAACAATATCAACCTCCCCCCCAACCCAATTTTGTCGGATGAAGACTATATCCAGATTGGCATGCTCGGATTGTTCGAGGCACTTGAACGATACGATATGGAGCGCGGTGTCAAGTTTGAGACGTTTGCCATACCTCGCATCCGTGGCATGATTCTCGATGAAGTGCGACGCAATGACAAACTGTCTCGTACTGCAAGACGACGCTCGCAAGACTACCTGCACACAGCCGATAAATTGCGCTCTGAAAAAGGCAGAGAAGTCAGTTCAGAAGAAATTCGCCGCAAAATGGATTTGTCGAACGACGAGTACAAAGCCGTTCTACAAGCCGCCGCCGCTGCAACCAACACAATGAGTCTCAACGATGTTGGTAAGAAAAAGATCGAGGAAGACGAAGATTCGTACTCCGTGCTTGAAACAGTCGCAGACACCAGTGCCGAGAATCCACTCGATTCGCTTACCGATGCCGAACAGATTGACTTCATTGCAGATTATTTGACCAAACTGAAAGATCGGCAACGCCTCATTATGACGCTGTACTATTACAAGGGTCTCACGTTCAAAGAAATTGGTCAGTTGTTGAAAATCACCGAAAGCAGGGTGTGTCAGATCCACACATCCATCATCAAGGATTTGCGCGAAAAGGTACAAGAAGACTAATGTTACCTGTGCAATTGCAACAAAAACTATCGGCACTGGATCGCATTCCAATGCTGCCGACCACCGCTGCCAGAGTGTTGCAGCTACTGGAAAAGAAAAACACAACCGCGAAGTCCCTCGGTGAAGTCATTGAGCAGGATCAAGCCTTGGCCGTGCGTGTTCTCAAAGTTGCCAATTCGCCTTTTTACGGTTTTCATCGCAAAATCAATACGGTGCCAATGGCTATCGTTGTGTTGGGATACGACGCGATTCGCAGCATCATTCTCTCACTTGCCATGGGCGGCGTGCTGCAAGGTATTCGAACCTCAGTGCTCGATGTTCGAGCATTCTGGCGCTATTCTGTGTACTGCGGCACAACAGCGCGGTACTTAGCCAAGAAGCTCGGCTACCGCGTGACGGGCGAAGCATTTGTGGCGGGCCTACTGCACGACTTTGGCATTGTCATCATAGCCCAGTATCTGCCCAAAGAATTCGGACAAATTCGTCAGCTCCAAGGTCGTGAAAGCATTCCGTTATACGAGGCTGAACAGCGCATTTTAGGTGCAACACATTGCGACATCGGTGCATGGCTGGCAGGAAAATGGCACTTACCCGAACAATTGGTGGATGTGTTAATGCATCACCACGACATTAATCCCGAAACACGCGATGCTGACAGAGTGTTGCAGGGAACGGAGCAACGTGGTGGCCGAATTCCAAATATACTGAGTGATATTAACCAGCCGCTTACTGCTATTGCAGCATTGAGTGAGTGGTTTGCCGATTTATCAGGATATAAACGCTGGGCGCGCGACATGAGTGCGTGTCCGTTGTACATCCCAAAAAAACTAGTTCAACTCGTGAGTAAACACGACATGCTCGAGCCTGAAGAGGCGATAAAAGCAGTGCAGGACCAGCTCGAAGAAGAGTTTGAGCAAGCAGCAATTTTGGCAAACTTTGCTGTGTGAGCCTATTCGCACTATATTTTGGCATGTTCCTTGAACGTTCTTCTCCCAATGAAGCTGATTAGTCAAGATACCGCCCACGCCGTCAACGAACTGCAGAACCGCGAAGAATTTGCAGAGTTCGGTGGTTTGGAGATGGACAAGGACGAATACATTCGCGCCCTCGAAATGGGCATTCAACTGTTGCAGCGAGAAGTAGAACACTTGCGCCAGCAGCCGCGCCCCGCACCTGTCATTACAGATCAACGCACATCACTATCCGAAGTAGCTGAACACATTCAGTCGTTTACAAGTGTAGAAGACATCATGACGGCGCTGGACTCATTTGTTACTGATCATTTGAGCATTATCGACTCAGGCATGTTCTTGCCCGATGCCGATGGCCACATGCGCCCGGTAGCGCACACCTCCGAAGCGCTGAGCTCACACTGCGATCACTTGATTGAAGAAGGATTGATTGATCTGTCTTTCGACAACCGCGAAGTCCTCGTCATCCCGCAGCTTTCGGCGATGACTGAAGACAAGCATGCACTGTTTGCAATCATACCGCTTTTTTTACGCGGTGTTGGCGTGGGCACCTATATCGTTCACACACATGCTTCCAGTGACGAAATTTCCCCCGACCTGCGCGATTCCATGAAATTGTTGGCAGAATCTGCAGCGATCGCAATTGACAATGTGCGTTCGACAGACGAGATTTTGCGCATGAATCAACGCTTCAGCCACCTGCAAACTCAAATGGCTCAAAGTGCGAGAATGGCTTCAATTGGTGAACTCGCAGCACATATTGCACATGAGATTAACAATCCGTTGCAGATTCTTGTGGGACATATTCAACTGTTGGAAAGCGGAGTTGGAGACAGTCAGCGTCGCATTCAAATCATAAGACAACAAATTTATCGAATCTCAGATATTACCGCGAGACTGCTCTCATTTGCGCGCTCGCGACCGGACGACGCAGACATTCGCAATCTCGACCTCCGCGAAGCCGTGCAAGACGTGCTTTCGTTTGTCGACGCACAATTGCGTCGCGACGGCATAGATGTCTTTACCGACTTTGAAGAAAAGCCCGTAGCTACAGCGATTTCCCCTACGCACATGCAACAGGTGCTGCTCAACATTGTCATGAATGCCCGCGACGCCATGCCTGAAGGCGGCCAACTTGCGATTTCAGTGTTTGCAAAAAACAACTCGGCAGTAGTTTCAATTGCCGACACCGGCACCGGAATATCAAAAGAAGTTGTCGATGAAATTTTTGAACCGTACTTCACGACCAAACCTGCTGGCAAAGGCACCGGCGTTGGACTCTCTATTTCAAAAGATTTGATTGAGCAACACAACGGGTCTATAAATTGTCTTTCAGAAGAAGGCAAAGGCACGACATTCACCATTAGCTTACCACTGTACACAGCATGAAGCGCGCATTGCGACATAGTGTGGTGTTCGCTTTGGTCGTGTTTGTGACTTCGGCAGCGATATACGCTCAAAACACAGTTGAACTGTTGCGCATCATTGTGAATGAACGCGATGCACGCGTCGAAATGGCATTTAATGCATTGCCTTCAAATACACAGTCAGAACTCAACCCTGCAAAAGACCGAATCACAATTACTCTTCCGAACGCTTCTGTAGATGCTGCTTTTAACGAACCGCTTGGAAAAGGTGTTATTGAAGATATTTTTGTTCGCTCTTCTGCAGAGGGCTTGAAGGTTTTTGTAGACCTATCCAAGAGAAGTGGTTTTGCGGTTTCTACTCTCCCCTACTCCAATCGCGTGCAGGTTCACATGTTCTCATGGCAGTCTTTGAGCGCATCAGACAATGCCCTGTACTCTGGGATGTTGGCACAAGAAAGTGGGGTGTATTCAGCCGCGGGTGAAGAATATCAACGCGCTGTAGACGCAGGTAGCGGCACGGCCGCTGCTTATTATGGACTCATGCTGCTGCAGCAAGGCAAGCTCGCCGAAGCCCAGCTGATGTTGTACAAAGCCCGCAGCTTGTCTTCCGACATTGCCGATGTGTACGCAGGCCTAGCGGAAATTCACGGCAAGTTGGGAGATGTCGACAAACAACGTCAGTTCCAACAGCTCTTTGAATCCAAAACTGGCAAGCAACCAGGTACCATTGTGCAGCGCACAGATGCAGCAAATGTTGAAGTTGTGGAGCCGCAATCACTCGCCACCCGCCTTGATGTATTTGAC
>JAUHYX010000018.1 GCA_030426285.1 bacterium | reverse complement strand
GCCAGAGTTGTCAGAAAATGTAGGCTTAGAGCTGTCTGCCACATATCAAGAGGCGAATTCGGAAGTTGAAATCACCGTTGCTTCGGCTGAGACCATGCAGAATTTCAACAATGCAGGACTCACCGATGGAACAGCGCCCTTTGTGGCTGGACCGGTTCACCATACGCGTATGGTAACTTTAGAAGCGATTTCAGAACTCGCAATTGATGACCACAATGTAGTTGTTGGTGCGGAGTTTCGCATTTCAGATCTCGTTTCTGCTAAAAACCGCAACAACTATGAGCTTACCGATTTCGTAGATGTTGTGCTGCTGGGCGAGCCAGGCACAATTCGCTACTATGGCGACACTCGCTTGACGGCAACATTTGCAGATGAAGGCGTCAAGGATGTGTTTGGGTTGTATGCACAAGACACTTGGGAGTTTATGGAGTCCGTCACGGCAACAGTGGGTGTGCGCTGGGACTACTATGAGGTGTTTGGTAGTACAGTCAACCCGCGTTTAGCTCTTGTGTGGGAACAAAGTGATGCGTGGACGTTAAAGGGCATGTTTGGTCAAGCCTTCAGGAGTCCATCCATCGCCGAGCTTTCCGACGTAAACAACCCTGTACACATAGGCAATCCTGACCTCAAACCGGAGAAGAGTTTTACGTATGAATTGACGTCAATTCTCATGACAGACGATGTGATGTGGAGTACCACATTGTATCATCTTGATGTCTCTGATCGCATATATGAAATTCTCGATAGTGCGTATGCTCCTCCACCTTTAACGTACTATGTGAATGGTGCAACATTTCAATCGATGGGGGTTGAAACAGAAGTTGAGTACGAACTCTCAGAAGTCATATTTGCCAGAACAACTGGACACTATGTCATTGATGTTTCGGATGATTTGCACAATGTACCTCAGCTTTCGCTCTCAACGCAACTATCGTACCAGCAAGACAATATTCTGGCCTCCGTGATTGCATTGCATTGTTCTGAAACGGAGCAGCCAGACGCCCAGAGTCTGGAAGCATATACACTGATCGGGGCAAAAGTCGGTTACTTCTTTAGCAACAATATTCAAGTGTATGTGAAGGCAAGTAATATATTTGATGTAGACTACCGAACGTATGAAACAGGGCAGCGGTTTCTAGAAGGAGTGCGCAATCCGGGCAGACACGTGATGTTGGGATTGTATTTGAATCCATGAAAATTGTTTTTTTTGCAGGGGGACAAGCCCCCTCCCCCACACAAGAATTTCACCAGAATTCCCATAAGGCGCAACAACCGTGCCAGTGCCTGAGCCTGAACACCGCTTGCTTACTACATCTTTCAGAATCTGTAGTCACACTATCCGATGATAATAGCATTCACTAGAATCTGTAGTCACACTAACCGATGATAATAGCAGACACCAGAATCTGTAGTCACACTAACCGATGATAACAGCAGACACCTGAATTTGTAGTCACACTAACCGACGATAATAGCAGACACCAGAGTGTGTAGCCACACTAACCGGCGACAATAGCAGTCACCAGAATTTGTAGCCACACAAGCTGACGAAAACAGCAGTCACAGAATTTGGAGAGGTGGCGTTTACCTGCTTTGTTGTTCTAGCATCTCAACCATGAGATCTGCAATGACAGGGAATGGTATGATCTCCAAGTGATTCGAAACACTAGGTGGTGCTGCTGCCAATTTCTCCGTAAATTCTTGAGACAGGTCGCGGCAGGTCGCAACGCGAAAACTACACTTTGTAAATGCGCCAATCAGCGAGTAAAATTCCTTCAAGCGAAAGTGCCTATCATCAATGCGTTTGACCCTGTGCCTGAGCGCATTCTCCCAATCATCTTGCACGCGGTCCAATTGTCCGTCGCGAAACTTGATAAACAACTCCAAAACCAAAACGAGGTTCCGCCCACCTTCAATATCTTCTAACATACGCTCCAACAACGACAAACACAGTGTCTCATTGAATTGAATGTAGCTTGACTCAGACTCAGGCAACGATTCGTTACTCACCCTGCCAATTATGCGCGTGTATGACTCGAGAATGTTCCACCGTTCCTTCAGCGCTTCAGAAATATTCCGCAAGTGTTGAGGAGCAAATGCAGTGCGCATGTTGGCACACGCAGACTCATAGTCACCGAGATTGAGATACGTTGCTGTCTCATGGATACACACATTGTGCCAATTGGCACCACCAGTGGCATAGAGTTGTTTTGCCTTTTCACACGCAACAACACACTCTTTGAATTTACCGAGTGAATAATATCCCATTGCAATAGCCCATTGTACCTCGGCAGTTTTTGCTTTCGATATTGGGATATCAAACTGTTGTAATGTCTTTAAGATTCGTTTCGAAATGCGAATGTTCGATGTTGGGTCGTCCTGTACCTGTGCTAGCGACCGCTCCAATCTGTACAAGGTCCACATTGAGTTCGCAGTTTTCGCCGCTCTAACTAATCGTTTGCCTTTCTTCACATACGTCGTTAATTCTGTGGCAAGCTCGGCTTTGGGTATTGCAGCCTTGCGCTGTTTGATGAGTATGGATTGCAGCATAGATGAAAGATCAGACTCCACTTGAAAGCAATACAATGCATGCTGAAATTCTTCTTCATACTTCTTGTACATGCGTTGATCCGATTCATTGACATGCATGCCCCGCAAGAGTGTCAAACACTCAATGCTCAACAGGTGCAACTCGAATCTGTGTACGCGTTTATACGTTTCGACAAGTAAGTTCTGAACTGTTGCAAGTCGTCCTCTGCTCGCAAACATTTGACACACAATAATGTCTCGCCTACTGCGAGCCCTTACCCGAGCAATTTCAGATATCCCCTCATCAGGCTGTTGGACCACCAAAAGTGAGCAAAGAGTTGATTTCAGTCGACTTTTAACATGTTTAGGAGGCTCATCTACAGACTCGTCGGCTGCTAGTAGCTGACGCAGGAGTTTTTCTTCTCCAGAATAATGCGAATTCTGAGCAACGGAATCTACTAGTTGGTGCTCTTCCATAGACTCCAAGAGAAGGTCTGTCATGGCGCGAAGTTCTTTCATCTACAAACCTTGTGGATCTTACAATTAGCTGCTGCCGAAACAGGATGTCATGTCAACAATTGACACCAAATAGGCAAAAACTGTGCAAAAATCGTGCAAAAAACGAACGTTGACATCTGTAACATATTGAAAAATATTGACTTATGGAAGTGCAACCGCGGTCATGCGTTTGCTCATTAATTCTCGCCTTAATCCCTGCATTTTTGTATCAGAAACAACACAACTGACAAATGTTACAACAAGTGCAATGAGGTAGGGCTATGGAACTCCTGCTATCTATTCTTCTGTATCTAGGTGTGGTAACAACTGGCTCCACCTACACACAAGCTGAAATTGACATGATGGTTCAACACCATGAACAAGATGTCAACTACGTAGTAATCGACCCAACGCTGTCCTCACAAGTCCTTACAGACAATCGCAATAACATCATTGGTTTGATCGAACCTGATGAAGGGGAACAATGAGATGAGTACATCTTCAACCAACACATCGCGAACGGTTCAACCAACTGTAGAAATTTCAGACAACCCAATTCTGTTTGACGTGATGCTCATTGCGGACGATGCAGAACTCTAAACAGAAAACAGCCTAACTCGGGTGCATATCAGAGTGATATGAGGGGGCGCCGCTACAGCTCACGCACAGAGAAATCAATCACATTCGGTTGGTTTGGACTACAGGCAACTACTGGCTGTGGTCCGACTGTGCCAAACTCTAAGGATTAGCTATGAATACTTCAATAAACTACTCGATACTTAGCTCCTCGCCAGCAATGATTATGCATGTTTTGGCATGGTATGATGGTCAAGACGTAGAATTGCATTGGGGCGAACATCAAGATCAATTGCGGTCTTGCATACAATTTTTGCTGCATCATGGACTCCTCCGCGGCATACTTTTAGAAGACGGCCCTGTGCTTCCATATGGGTTGATCTTTCAAGAGATAACTCCAAAAGGATATGGTCTGTTGGAAGAGTGTCGTAGGTGGGATCTGCTGAAGCATGCGATCGCAGTTTAATACATCAATTGGCAGCGGCTAATAGACTTACACTTCAAAGCGGGGCGTGCTAGCAAGCATTACTTCTCTATTGGAATCGAAGGCAGGTGTGACAGGACTCAAGGGGAGCCACGTCACACCTGCTTTATTTTTTGTACGTTTGTACAGAGCCAACAAACAATGGATTCTGTACACACATGCCTATTTACGTAAGCATCGAAAACTCTCCACGTCATGTGCACCGCGAGTATGTGGGGGCTATAACACTTCAAGACCTTGTGAATGCTTTTTACACTACGGCAGAGTTGAAAGGATATGATGCGACACTGCCACAAATGAACGACTTAAGGCGTGCAACACTCGACACATCAGCAGAACAGCTTGAACAGTTCTTTCGCTCGATAGCTAATAAGCCGGAATATCACCAGGGCAAGGCAGCAATTGTGGTAAATACACAAGTAGCCAAGGTCCTAGAGGAGTCTTTTAAATTACTCACCCAACTAACTCTTGGCTACAAAATGTTTTCAGATATTGAGAGCGCGCGTGCGTTTCTGTTCGATACACAACGCCTCTGAACTTGTGAAATATAGATTCTTGTTACGTGACGTCAGTTGCCGGATCAGTGAACTGTGTCCGTACCGTACAGCATACTCCGCGAACCCGGTTCCTTGCCAGATGATGCGTTGAAGATTACCCGTGCAATGATTGTCTTGAGTTCAGCAGACTCAACATTGTTGCCGCGTTTGTACAAGCATTCATGCAGCACCATTTCTACGTGCTCGTTCGTGATCAATCCGAGTTGCAACATTTGATGCAAATAACCTTCTGCTGCGGTAGACAAACACGCCCTCTCTTCAGGAGTAAGCACCCGCAAACTCGTGGTTTCACCTAAAGCATGCCCACTGTCAATTCCCGAAAATTCCTTCCTGTCTTCCAGCCAACTACATGCCGTTGAGATTTCCGAAGTGGTGTACCCCTCACTGGCAAGAGTGCGAAAGACTGCTTCATTGATATCGTTTGAGCCGTGGAGTTGAGAGACGAGCTGAACGATGATCTCAATGATTCGATTGTGCATAGTAACCTGATTCCCTAAGCGCCTTCGCTGAATCGTGATACAATTGTTGTTACGAAATGTACTTGTCTTCAAGTACGCTCATTGCTCTGCGCTCTTCGTCAGTGGCGTCATCATACCCTACGAGATGCAATGTTCCGTGCGCTGCCAAACGCATTAGCTCGTTGCGAAGTGAGACGCCGTATTCTTGAGCTTGACGCTGAGCTGTTTCTAAACCGATGCAAATTTCGCCATCAATGCAATCCTCTTCAAGGGAAAAAGTAATGACATCGGTAGGATAATCGTGTTCCAGAAATTCTTTGTTTACCTGGTGGATCTCTTCATCCGTGAGAATCGCAACAGACACAGTTGCATCCGAGATTCCTTCGCCCTGCAAAACGCGTTCTACCGACCCAATGATATGCGAACGAGGAATTGGTGAATGGTCGGTTCGGTTCAGAACTGTGATCGTGTACGGCGTTTCGTCCATGTGTACAACCGCTACGGTGCGTCTACCACTGTTTCTGTGAGTGATAGCTGCATGGACGACATAATCAATCTCGGGTCGATATCTGCAAAGTCTGCCGACAAATTTTCGCGTACTATGTCGCTAAACATTGAACAAGTACACTGCTTGCCAACAACCAAGAAACTCATGCGTTCTGCTCGTTGCGAGTAAAAAATCACCTCATCAGGTTCAAACAGCATAAATCCTGAACATCCGTGAAGCTCAAAGTATCCATGCTGCGTATGTGCAACAACCAATGAACCATTCTCATGTTCAGAAAACTGAACATTGTTGTGGAGGGTGAGAGTCAGCGTCTGGCGCGACTCTTCATTAGACAATGCAATGGTCGTGTCGTCGCCTTGAATCTCCGGTTCGATGCTCAACATCTTGCCAATAGATGAAACATGTTCGGAAGTGAATTCGAAACTCATGTGGTGTACCACTTTGTAAATATCTCAGTATCTGAAAGTACGCATTACCACATCGCGAGACAAAGGTTGCACTCATCGTCGCGAAAAATGCGTAGTTTTGTCGCAAAGTAAACAATTCAAAGCATTCAATAAACCTGTTTTTGAATGCTGTTTTATGTATTTGCTCTTCAAGGTATTATGAACATTACGTTTCCAAGTGGTGAAGTACGTCAGTTTGACGATGGCACCACCGGTATGCAGATCGCGGAGGCTATTTCTCCGGGGCTAGCGCGCATGGCGCTGGCAATATTCGTGAATGATGAACCCTATGACCTGTCTCGTCCGATCACGACCGACGCTACGATACGTATTGTTACCTTCAATGATGAGGATGGCAAGGAAGTGTTCTGGCACAGTTCGGCTCACCTACTCGCTGAGGCAGTACAGGAGTTGTGGCCAGGCACGAAATTCACCATTGGTCCTCCAATTGAACACGGTTTTTACTATGATGTTGTTCCTCCAGATGGTGTGAGCATTTCTTCTGACGATTTTCCTGCAATTGAGAAAAAAATGAAGGAATTGTCGAAAGCTGGCAACACATACGATCGTCGCGTTGTACAGTTCGACGAAGCGATGGAGTATTATACTTCTACGGAAGACAACGAGTTTAAGCGCGAGTTGGTAGAAGGCCTCAAAGACTCTGAAATCACGTTCTACACACAGGGAAATTTCACAGATCTGTGTCGCGGAGTGCACGTACCGTCAACGAGCTATTTGAAGTACCCTAAGGTGCTCTCTGTTGCAGGTGCATACTGGCGTGGTGATGCATCGCAGCCAATGCTTACTCGTTTGTACGGCATTACGTTTCCCAAGAAACAAATGCTAGAAGACTTTCTTGAAATGCGCGCTGAAGCTGAGCGTCGCGATCACCGCAAACTCGGCAAAGAGCTCGGCCTGTTTATGATTTCGCCAAAAATTGGTGGTGGATTGCCAGTGTGGTTGCCAAAAGGAACAACTGTGCGTCGCCGTTTGGAAGACTTCATGCGCAATCAGCAGGTGAAGCGCGGATATAAAGAGGTGATAACTCCGCATATCGGTTCACTCGACTTGTATCGCACGTCTGGACACTACCCGTACTACAAAGATTCTCAGTTTACGCCGATGGATGTAGACGACGAAGAGTACATGCTCAAGCCAATGAACTGTCCACACCACCACTCAGTGTACGCAAATACGCCAAAGTCCTACCGCGACCTTCCGTATCGCTTGGCTGAGTTTGGTACTGTGTATCGCTACGAGCAGTCAGGTGAGTTGAACGGACTGTCTCGTGTGCGTGGTTTTACGCAAGACGATGCGCACATTTATTGCACGGACGACCAGTTGAAAGACGAGATTAAAGACGTGATTGACTTGACTCAGCACGTGTTTTCAACATTCGACATGGAAGTGCAAACCCGCTTGTCGTTCCGCGATGACAATGAAGAGAAGTACGGCGGAGCTATCGAACTGTGGGAACGCGCTCAACAAGAAATCAAGGAAGTGGCCGATGAGCTTGAGCTCGACTATACGATTGCCGAGGGCGAAGCCGCGTTTTACGGTCCGAAAATCGACTTTATCGTCAAGGATGCGATTGGCAGAAAGTGGCAGCTCGGCACTGTGCAGGTCGACTATGTGATGCCAGAGCGTTTTGAATTGGAATACACTGGTTCAGACAATGCTAAGCACCGCCCTGTAATTATTCACCGCGCTCCTTTTGGTTCGCTAGAACGCTTTTTCTCTATTCTGATTGAGCACTTTGCGGGCAACTTCCCGTTCTGGTTAGCCCCAGAGCAGGTGAGTGTACTGCCAATTGCAAGCGCTCACGAAGAGTATGCAACAGACTTGGCGAACAAGTTGAAAGGATTGGGATACCGCGTAAACCTCGATGTACGCAACGAAAAGATTTCGCGCAAGATTGCGGAGTCTGAGCAGCAGAAAGTACCTTATGCTCTAGTGATTGGTGACCGCGAGATGGAAGCCAACAGTGTTGCGGTTCGCGAGCATGGAGTAGGTGACAAGGGTGCTATGCCGGTCGATGAGGTGCTGGCGCTGTTTGCCAAGCTCAACGACGTTGAGTGATGCATGTTGTGCTGAAGCTTTGAAGATGAGTAATGGGGTGAATCGTGTAGCGGTTCACCCCATTTTTGTGTTCTCTAATTCTCGAATACCGTTTCAAGTAGCTCAGAATTGAACAGCATGCCCGGCGAAACCACCTGTTCGGAGAAGGGGATATTGTTGCCGTACCGCCGCACCATGTCCCGCTGAACTTCGCTGTCCTTCAAGTTCATGTCGTCCAATCGTTTTGTTGCGCACAATTCCACATTTGCCCCGCGCTTGAATGCTTTCCACACTAGTTCTGAACAATATATTGTGTTGTCGTCCCACTCAAATCGCGAGTCATACGGTGTTCCCATAAAGTCACGCGCTGCGTGAAACACCGCCACAGCCGCTGCTGAGTCAAGCACTCCCTCAACTGGCCGTCGCGCCACATAGCGACGCTCTTTCCCGGCAAGCGCCCATTCTTCTAACTTAACGATGCGAACCGGACCAACAGCTTCAATTACCCATGTACTGCCACCACTGACAACCACTAGCCCACAATGCGAGTACCGCGAACCTGTAGCGCGCTGAATCGCCACACTTTGTTCACTGCGCGAGATGTGAAATACTATGTCGCCGGTTTTGGGCTCGTACATATGCACTTCGCAACTCATCAGAAAAAGGGCGCCAACAAGACAAAAGACTAACATTCGTACGGTATTCATTGGTTGGCATTCCTTTCTCTTGTAATTTGATGATTCATGTTTTTTGTCAGAAACCTTGCCGGCATTGCATGTAGATTTTCAGCAATGTTCGATTTGTTCAAACGTCATAAAGCAAGACTTAAACTGTTGCTCTTGCAATTTACTACTTCTACATTGTCCACCAGGAGTTGTCCGTGAGTACGGAACCCCAGCCGCGAAAACGCTTAACAATTGCTCGATCCTTTCTTCTGCAAGGCATTGCAATATTTGGCGCCATGGTCGCTCAAAATATCTTCTCAGAATGGTCTGGCGATAACGAATACATTGCCTATGGCATGCCCGTTATTCTGCTTGTTCTATTCTTGTTTCTTTTTAGCAAGGAGCTCAACAAGGCCATTGGTAAACTGCAGTTTGCAATCGCCAATGTAGCCCTGATCGCCATAGGAACCATCATCGGAACATTTGTTCTGCAGTTGGTTGATGACCCTCGTGTGTACATTGACTATTACGGCGAGACGTGGACACATATTTTTGGTTACCTGTGCTTCACCGATTTGTTTCATGCTTGGTGGTATGTAGCACTGTTTATTTTGCTCGTGTTGTCTTTGATCGAAGTCACACGCCGCAGGCCTTGGGGCTTCAGGCACTTTGGCTTCCACTTGGTTCATGTGTCTTTGATCGTCATAGCCATTGGGGTGTGGACGGATTTCTACTTCGGTTTTCGCGGCATTATACCGCTGACTGTTGGCGAAAAATCAGACATCGTGACCATGTTCTTCCGCAACACCACGATTGAAACTGAAAAGAAACGCTTGAACTTCAATATTCAACTCGGTCGCTTTGAGACTGAGATGTATGACCACGAATACAGAATCCAAATTTGGCACAAACCACCAGGGCAAATGCCGACTGCAAAAGCAGTTGTACCGGTAGAAGAGCCAGGGGTTCATGAAATTGCTGGAACTGATCTGTCGTTCACGATAGATGAATTCTACCCAGATTTCAGTTTCCGCTACGAAGGAGACACAGCCAATGTTCTCCCCGAGGACCCGGTTCTGATTGCAGATGCCCTGATTGGTGACAGAGCGCAGGAGGTTCAACTCCGCTCGCTCGTTCCTGATAGTAAGACAATTAAGGAACCGCGATCTGGCGCGCATGTAACTTTTGGATGGTATTTGAGCCAACAAAAGCGCGCACAATTTGAATCTGCAGAGCAACAAGTTCAAGCAAAACACCGCTTGTTTATGACCCAGGGCGATTCGCTAGTGGGCTCAAATGAGTTTGCAGTGGGTGATTCGTGGACTATTCCCGGAACCGACAATACACTCACATTCGTGCAAGCATACAAAGACCTGCGCGTGAACACAGAAGGCAATGAAGTGTATGAAGCGAGCAATGTCTATCGCAATCCAGCCATTCAATTTGAGTGGTTTGATGGCGACACTACAAAGTCGTTGTTCGTTTTCTCTCGTTTCATTGGTAGCGATGAAAACCCTATGCAGGCAGCCTTTGAACAAGCCGTTGGAATGACGCCAGTATATCAGTTCACAACGGGCGAAGAGTATATCGTTGTTGGTGGCGAACGCATGATTTATAAGTTCCTCAACTCTGGATTTGAGAAGGAACCGTTTGAGTTGGGTGATACTCTTGCCATTGGTGGTCCAGACGGAGCGCGCTTGGTGTTGAGAGATATGTTCCCTAATGCTACCCGAGTGCGCAGTATTCCCGTGTCCAAATCCGACGAATACAAGAATCCGCGGGCATTGGTAACGATGTACAAGGGTGGCGATACATTGGCGAGTAAGCTCATGTTTGAACCGCGAGGGAGTATGGACGGGTTGCTACGAGTGCAAAATGAAGAGTATTTCTTAGCGCTTGGATCCGTCACTCAACATGAAACTAAGAGCTGGACGAGTTTGTTGACAGTCGTCGATTCTACAGGAGCTGAGCTGCACTCAGAGCCGGTAGAGGTGAATAGACCGATGCACTATGGTGGCATGCTTTTCTATCAATTGGACTTTGATCCAGATCGTCCGGACTACAGCGGTATTGGTGTTAGTTACGAACCTGGTTTGTATGTGATCTACACGGGCTTCTACGGCCTCGTTATTGGTGTGTTTCTCATGTTCTATGTCACTGACAAGAAGAAAAAACAGAAGAGGAAAAACTGATGCAGTTGATTTCCGACATATTTGAAAGTTTGATGTTTGCTGAGCCGCTGATGCAGTTGATTTCAGTGGGCTACCTGGCGTTGTTTGTGATTTGCGCCATCATGATGATGACGCAAAATCGCGCACTACACCGCGTGGCTCAAATTGTGCTGGCAGTTTGCTTGGTGTTGGTTGCAATCAAGATCGGTGACAGATGGATTGAAGCGGGACGCCCTCCGTTTAAGACATTTTACGAAGCGACATTGTACATCTTGTTTACCTCGTCTATCGTAGCATTTGTCATGGATGTAAAGTTCCGCGTTCGAGCACTCACATTCTTGTTGTCAGGTGGATTCTTGTTCACGATTGGCTACATCTTGAGTCATCGCGACCTCGACATCGTAAAGGTTGCGCCTGCTTTGCAAACCTGGATTTTCATCCCGCATGTGTCAGCTTATATTCTGTCATATGGTACGATGCTGGTCGCTTTCTTTGCCGCAGTGATGACCCTTATCAAACCATCCGGTGGAAAAGGCAACTTTTACGTAGGTGACACCGACTATATCGATTTTGAAGACATGACATATCAGGTTGTAAAATTTGGTTTCTTGTGTCAAACAACCGCATTGTTGCTCGGTGCGTGGTGGGGACAGGTTGCATGGCAAAACTATTGGGGATGGGACCCGAAAGAGAACTGGGCCCTGATTTCTTGGTGTATCTTCATTGTATACCTTCACATGCGTCAAATGAAGAAGTTCAATGCCCGCCAGCTCTCGATGACTGTTATAACCGGTTTTACTGCGATTCTGTTTACGTATGTTGGCATGCAGTACTTGCCGACGGCAGATCAGAGCTTGCACGTGTATACAACCGAAGAAGACGGAGTTGAAGATGCAGAAGAACCAGAGGTGCAGGAATCTTCAGGGGACGCTGCTGAGACGCACAACCACGAAAATCACAACCATGAAGATGGTGAACACCACGATCACGATCATGAGTAGAAGTCAGGGCGATTGAATTGAGTCGTTGACGGTGGGACAAAAAGAAAAAGCCGGCGAAGTTATGCTTCGTCGGCTTTGTTTTTTCTCATCGCAGCGTCTGTTCGCTGCTTCTTTTCGTGATACTGATCTGCAGCCTCTTGCAAGTGCTGTGAGGCCTCACGAAGATTTGGGTGCTTTTGCTGAACCATATCAATAGCCTCAACCAAGCGGTCATAATCTCCGGCCTTCACACCCTCAAATTCAACGGGAGGATCATTCTTTTGATCCTCCGGCATCTCACGCAAATAACGCTTAAAGCTAAACATTGTATCTCCGCTCTTAGGCACAGCAATCCTCAATACTCGTTATTGTTGTAGTCTCTCAACCAACACTCCCGATTTCACGGGGCACACCTCTTAATGCTGAGTGAATCTACTCCCGATCAGCGGAGAAGTCAAGCAAAAAATTATTCGACTTCTGGAATGATTGCTGGGCGACCAATAGAATGGTATCGATACCCTTTATCAGCCATCTTGTCCAATGAGAACACATTGCGTCCGTCAAAAATCACCTTGTTGTTGAGTCCAGCCTCAATTTTCGCAAAGTCCGGATTTCTGAATTCTGACCATTCGGTCACAATGACAAGAACATCGGCATTCTTACAAGCTGCGTACATATCGCTGGCATACGTAATCTTGTCACCAAAGCGAACCTGCGTGCCCTCAAACGCTTCTGGGTCGTAAGCTTGAACCGTGCAGCCATCTGCCAGCAAGCCGTCAATCAACGTAAATGCAGGAGCCTCGCGTGTGTCGTCGGTATTTGGCTTAAATGCCAATCCCCACACTGCAACAGTTTTGCCATTTGATTCAGCAAGGTACGCGCGAATTTTTTCCAAAAACGAGCTTTTCTGATGAGCATTGGCTTCTTCTACAGCTTGTACGACCTTGAGTTCCACGCCAGCGTCTTTTGCTGAATGCAACAGCGCGCGTACATCTTTTGGGAAACAGCTTCCGCCGTATCCAACACCGGCGTACAAAAATTTCTTGCCAATTCGTGAGTCGCTACCTATCGCATAACGAACATCGTCAATATTAGCACCAACAGTTTCGCAGTAGTTTGCGAGTTCATTCATGAATGAAATGCGCATAGCCAAGTGTGCGTTTGCGGCGTATTTGCAGACTTCTGCAGACTTTTCGTTGAGTACGAAAATAGGATTGCCATTACGCGTGAAAGGCTCATACAAGTCGCGCATGATTTCGGCTGACTTCTCGTTCGAAGTTCCCACAACAACGCGGTCTGGCTTCATGAAGTCATCAACCGCAAAACCTTCTTTGAGAAACTCTGGATTCGATACAATTGAAAAATCTGCATTCGGAGCAACAGCAGCAACAGTTTCGCGAACTTTTTCTGAAGTTCCTACAGGAACCGTGCTTTTATCAACCAAAACCACATGCTCGCGAATGTCGTGCTTGTGCAACAATTCACCAATATCCTTGGCCACTTTGAGTACATGTTGCAAATCAGCAGAACCGTCTTCAGAAGGTGGCGTTGGCAAACACAAGAAGAAAATTGAACAGGAAGTGACGGCCTTCTCGAGGTTTGTCGAAAATTCTAGGCGGTTCTCGCGGATATTCCGCTGAAATAACACTTCTAAGCCAGGTTCATAAATAGGCACTTCGCCTTGTTTCATGCGCTGAACTTTGTCGGCATCGATATCGATACACAGCACATTGTTTCCAGATTCGGCAAAACATGTGCCGGTTACTAATCCAACATATCCGGTTCCGATAACACCTACATTATACGGCATTGTAATTCCTGAAATCTTTTGTGAATTGGCCCTCTCGTGACCATGAGATACAGATCAGCAAATTTACAATTTTGTAAATTAATATCCGCCCCAATGACAGGGCATGGTGAATTCACACTATTAATGGAAGCGAAGTGGCAAGTAAAACACTTTCAGGCAATGGCGTTTTTAACGTCAATGAAATTTTCTTCTCGGTGCAAGGCGAAGGCTCACGCGCCGGTATGCCTTGCGTTTTCGTGAGACTGCAAGGGTGTTCACTACGCTGTTCTTGGTGCGACACAGCGTATGCGCTCGACAATCGAGAAGAAGCGAAAATGATGTCCAAAGAGGAGTTGAAGCAGACTGTATTGGACTTTGACTGCGACTTTATTGAGTTTACCGGCGGTGAGCCGTTAGAGCATGAAGGAGTGGCAGAACTCATGTCTGAGCTGTGTGATCTTGGCAAAGAAATTGCTGTAGAAACGGGAGGTCATGTAGACGCGAGTAGTCTCGACCCGCGAATTATTCGTATCATCGACATCAAGTGTCCAGGCAGCAATATGCACACACTCATGAAAGATGTGAATTTGCAGCCTCGAAAGGGCGATGAATACAAGTTTGTTGTTGCAGACAAACAAGACTTTGATTTTGCTGTAGATATTGTCCGAAAATACAGCTTATTAGAGGCTGCATCGGTGCTGATTTCACCGGTGTTTGGAACGAATTATCAGCAAGTAGTTGAATGGATTTTGGCAACAGGATTGCCTCTGAGGTTACAATTACAAATGCATAAATATATTTGGGATCCCGAAACTCGGGGAGTGTAGTACGTGGTAGAAACTGGTAAAACAACGCGAGAGGTATACCTTAACCTCACATCGCACAATCCCGTTCAGGTAGTAATATTCGCGGCCATCGTCCTCGTAACATGTCTACTCTTCTTTGAGTTTGTGGCGATTCCTTTGCTCAAAATGTTCTTCCTCGAGTTTCTTGAGGCCAAGATCGAATCTCTGCCCGGTTGGGCGAGCTATTTCAGCTGGGACATCACCGTAGAGTCGAACAATACCGAAGCGTATTACCGGCTCGACCCATTCCTGTCGTTCCTGCCCTTCGCCATTATGTCTGGCGTTGTTTGCGCAATCTTTGTTACATCTATTCTGCCCGTTCACCTCGGTTTCATCCACCAGAAGATCCACCGAGAAATTGTGAATGCACTCGACCGCATAGCGCGCATTGTGTATCACGAAAGCGTGGATGACGAGCACTTGGAAGTCGAACGGCGTTTGATAAGTCTCGATGTGCGCCACATGCACGAACTTGCCGCCATTTTTCCGGTTTCGTTTGACGACCTAGACACATTGAAAAAAGCGCTGATATGGCGTGGGTTGACAGGGATTCACAAGGCAACGCGAGTATTTGACGGACTCAAGCTGTACATGCGGAATTACTTCACCCTTGAGTACGGCAACCACATGTTGGGCATCGTGTATATCGGTGCGGCCGTGCTGATCGTGATTATTGGTTTGCGCGGTCTGAAGTTTATTCCCGCTCAGGAACCGAGTATTATCATTTTTGCTCTCGGTTTAGAATTTGTGTTATTGATCGCGTATGCTTTAACGGTGATTTACACGAGAGATGAAGACTCTCGTATATCATCGAGCAAGTCAGATTCACGGGACGATACAATCAAGCATCTTGAAGCCATTTCGGGTTACTTACAACGCATGTCAGGAGACGGCGAGGTAGTGGCTCCCGAACGTTCACGCGAACTGGAAAAATTGCTGATGGTATTCCTGCACAACAAAGAGCACCGCAGAGACGATGAGGACAAGACGCGATGAAGGTGCAATTGTACGAGCGTGCTGTTCAAACGGTTGCCATTGCTGAAGCTGTTGGACATGCTGCTGAGACCGGCAAAGGAAGAGCTTTTTTTGTTCCAGGAAGTCCGGGAGTTGGCAAAACTGCTTTTTTGCGCGAGACCGAAGAACGCGTACGCGACAGATTTCCAGACATTGTCACCGTTCGCATCGGCTGCAGCAGTCCCGTTGCGCGTGTTTCTGTGGGCGAAGTACAACCGCTGTTGCCGTTTCGAGAAGCTATTGAGCTGATAGGAAAGAAGCGCACGGGTACGGCGAGAAAGAGATTTGCGCTCAATGTTGGTATGACTGTGCTCGCGAGTATCCCCGTGTTTGGTGATCTGTTTTATGCTGTGAAGGAAATCAAGCGCGATGTTTCAGAATATCGCAAAGATGTTGGTAACGATGGACGCGACACCAATGTGGTGGAAGAGTTTTTTACGGCTCTGCAAAAGCTCAGTGAAGAGTCGCCGCTCTGTATTATGATCGATGACCTGCAGTGGTCTGACTCACAATCGCTGCGGCTGATAAAGAGACTGATTCAAGGTATTCACGCCATGAATCTGGTGCTAGTGCTAGCCTTTCGCCCGACAGCAAATCGTACCGGAATTAGTGCGATCCACGCTTCACACACTTCAATTCGTAGTTGTACAGAGCTCGAGTTGCCCACCCTTGGTGAGGACGCTGTGCGCGTGTGGACCAAAACAAAATTTCCTGATAAGGACTTCTCAACACTTGGCAAATGGATTTACAGCCATACGGATGGCGTTCCAGCGCTTGTTCAAGAGTATCTTGTGTACTTCACGCGAACCCAGCCATTTGATGCGTCGGGCCGCGTTCTAGAGGAAGCGCTCACCAACGAAACAGTGCCCTCGAGTTTAGACGCGTTGTTGAACGAGACTCTGGATCAGTTGACCAATGAGGACCGACACATCCTTTCGCTAGCAAGTGCTGAAGGTATTGAGTGTACCGTACACCTCATGTCGCGTTTGCTCAATCAAGATGTTCTCGCAACTGTGCGAACGCTGAAAGATATACAGCGGCGAACTGGAATCTTGCGCAGTAAGGGCGCGCAGAAGAAATACAATGTCACGACCACAGTGTATGAGTTCTCACAACGGGCATGGCAACGCTTGTTTTACGAATTCTTGGAATACGAAGAGAAGCAAGCCGTACATGCACGCATATCAACGGTTTTGAGCGATGAATTTGCTGCAGCGTCTTCGGATGCAGAAAAAGCGGTGTTAGCCCCGTTTATTGCTGCGCACGCCAATGAGACAAATGAACAGAGCATGCTGAGCTCGGTGCTAAGTGTGTTGGCACAGGAGGCTGAGCACATGCAAGATGCCGAAGGTGTGCAAGCGATGATGTCGGCATTCGAAAACTTCGCGGACATTGCACAATCCAATCAAGAGCTGTCTTCGATTGTGCAAGGACTCGAAGGCGTGAATACTGACACTGTAGCGCAATCGTTGGTTGAAGGGATTGAAGACTTGCCGCTTACGGCTTTGCAGTTTGCTTCGGTGAAACGCGCCATGATTGACTTAATGGCTCAACAAGACTTTGAGCGAGGCTTGCAGGTAGGAGAGTCGTTCATGCACAAGGTTGCCGACGACTTAACTCCAGAACAATCTTTAGCCTTATTAGCACTAAAAGCTCGCCTGAAATTTCTCAACGGCAACGTACAAGAGAGTTTGCGCGTTATGGACGCTGCACAGGCGTATCTTGGCGAGGAACCGCATTCATCTGAAAGTACATTGTGGCATGTTTTGCTGCTCAACTCAAAGGCCGAAGCTTTACGTAGTACTGAACCGTCCACGGCGGAAGCACTGATGGAACAAGCTTCAAAGCTGTCACTATCGCTACCGCAGTGGTTGCAAATTCTCTGTACCGCAAACATTGGCACAACAGTGTATGCACAAACTCCAGAGTTGCAGGTGCATCATCACCAAGCAGCTGCTAAAGCCGCACGGGAATATGGCTTTGCTCGCGTTGTCGCAACGCTCGACACTACCGAACTTTGAAGGTTGTCATCGCAATAATGGCTAGTAGAATAGCCACAATGTAAAAGCGAGTCACGATTTTGGACTCCGGTACACCGGTTTTTTCAAAGTGATGATGCAGTGGCGCCATCTTGAAAAACCTTCGACCCTCGCCGTATTTCTTGCGCGAATATCTGAAGTAGAGCACTTGGATAATCACCGACACAGTTTCAGCAAAAAAGACACCGCCGAGAATTGGTAGAAGGAACTCTTTTTTGATAAGAATGCACAAAGCACCAATTGCTCCTCCTAAGGCGAGCGAACCTGTGTCGCCCATAAACACTTGCGCCGGATTGCTGTTGTACCACAAAAAGCCCAGCGAAGCACCAAACAGAGCGGCACAGAATATTACAAGTTCTTCGCTGCCGCGCAGGTAGAAAATGTTTAGGTATTCAGCAAAATTGGCATTGCCAGTGACATAACAAATTGCGCCAAGCGCTAGGGTTGCAATCCCCACTGTACCAATAGCTAAACCGTCTAGGCCATCGGTGAGGTTTACGGCATTACTTGTAGCAGTAAGAATGAAGACTACAACTGGGATGTACAACAAGCCAAAATCAAAACTTACCAATTTTTGGAAGGGAACTGTGGTCAGTGTGTTTATTGTGTGAAACTGATCGCCAAACCACTCGGGGAAGAAGTAAATACTGCCACCGAGAATCAGACCGGCCAGCACCTGTCCCATGAGCTTGTAGCGAGCAATCAAGCCCTTTTTGAGCTTCTTAACTACTTTGAGATAGTCGTCTAAAAAACCGACTGTGCCTAGAATGGCCGTGACGAGAACGACGAGAATAACATATGGATTGGTGACGATATGTGTCCACAGAATTGTCGGAACGAGCACTGCCGCAAGCACGATAATGCCACCCATTGTGGGCGTACCAGCTTTGCTTTTGTGATTTCCTGTGTCGCCCAATTCCACTTTCTGTTGTTCACCAATTTGATTGCGCTTTAGTGCCGCAATAATTTTGGGACCAACAACAAATGCGATGAGTAAAGCGGTAATAGAAGCTGCGGCACTGCGGAACGTAACATATTGAAACACTCCAAACCCAGGAGGAGTAAATGTTGCTTCAATCCACTCTGCTAGATAAACAAGCATACTATGTATCCTCCTTGATTGCGCCGATGACTTTTTCCATATGCATACCGCGAGAACCTTTCACGAGGCAGGTTCCCATGCTTTTCAATTGTTCTTTTGCAAGTGCTGCTGCTTCAACATGGTCTGCTGCCTTTGAGATTCTTGAGCTCTGTACGGCTTCTGCGGCCCGATGAAAAATCTCACCCAAAACAACGATGCGTTGAATTGAGTCGAACGAGAGAGCTTCATTCAGCACTTGTTGGTGGAAATCGAGTGCATGTTCACCCAGTTCAAACATATCGCCCAACACAGCAACTTTGGGATCCTGAGAAACTGACTCGAGCGTTTGCAGTGCTGCTTTCATTGAGGCAGGACTAGCATTGTAACAATCGTTGAGAAGCAGGGTGTTGTCAGCCTTGTCCAATGCCATCCTCCCATAGCCTCCAGCTGCAATTCGCTCTTCGTAAGAGTCCACCGCAGAGCAGGCCATATCTAACGGCAACCCAAGGGCTACGGTGACAGCACAAGCAGCGATTGCATTGAGTCCCGCAGCAACACCTACAGTGCGCGGATTCGCGGCGAGATGTTGACCGCGGTAGTCAAAGTGTACTTTGGTATTGCCAGTTGGGTCAAGTGTCACTACACCAACGATATCTGCCGGCTGAGATGATCCAAAAGTCGTAGTGTTGGCCGCGTTGGCATATGGCTGAAGAAATTCGCTATCAACATTGCACACCAAGTGTGCCGTGTGCTGCATTATTGAAAAGAGAGAAAGCTCTTCTTCGGCAACGCCTTGTAGCGTCCCAAGGCCGTCTAAATGTTCTTCAGAAATTGTTGTAATGACGCACACATCTGGCCGCGTCATCAGTGTCAAATCGCGCACTTCACCAATATTGTTTGTACCAATTTCAACAACTGCATATTGGTGATTTGGTTCGATAGACAGCAGTGTGCCGGCAACTCCAATGATGTTGTTTTCATTGGCCTGAGTTGAGCATACTGTGGCGTATTTTGAAAGAATGTGGGTACACATTTCTTTGGTGGTGGTCTTTCCATTTGAACCCGCAATGGCAACAATACGAGTTGCCGAGCGATTGCGGTGAAATGCTGCGAGTGCGGCCAGTGCCCTGGTGGTATCAGGTACTGCAACCACATGTGATGGAATAGCAGATTGAGTTGCGAGCCAGGTCTGATCTACGATGATCGCTGCCGCGCTGCTAGCAACTGAATGCACGAATTTGTGTCCGTCAAACACGTCTCCACGCAATGCTACAAAAATGTTGCCTTGCTCAATAGTGCGTGAATCAGTCGACACACCACAAGCTCCCTGTTCGAGATTGCAATGCGTAAAATCGGCAAATGGCAAAGCGCGACGAAGGTCTGCTTCGCTAAACATGGCTCTGTTGTACTTCATAGGGTAGACTTGATATGCTGCATGATGTGCTTACGCACTCCAGATCGAAATTTACCATTTAGCAAGGCAGAATGCAAAATACTATCTCGTTGTTACTCTGTTGGCCCGGAGCGTGGAAGGCGAATCTGAAATGTGGTTCCCATACCAACTCTGCTTGTGACAGATATGGTGCCTCCGTGCGCACGGACTATAGACTGCACAATAGAAAGACCCAGCCCGTGGCCGCCAATATTCTGTGACCTAGCTTTGTCAACCCTGTAAAACCGATCAAAGATATTGTCGATATCTTTGGCAGGTATACCCATGCCCGTGTCCGAAATGTTTATGTACACGTAATCTTCATCCGACATCTGCTCCAAGCGCAATGCACCGTGTTCAAAAGAGTATTTGATAGCGTTTTCAACCAAGTTGAGCAGCGCTTGGTGCAATTGTGCTCTCTCGCCAATGATAGTTGTCGATTCTACCCCAGTACAGCGAACATCGATGTTCTTCTCTTCGCAAAGAATAAGCGCGTCTTCAAACACATCTTCCACCAAGAGGCCAATATCAAGACTGTCGAGCTTCAGTTTCATTTCGCCAGACTCTGCTCGTGAGAGTTGTAGGAGGTTTTTTACCACCTGCGAGAGTCTCAGCACTTCTTCGAGAGCGCTCGACAAAATTTCTTCATATTCTTCGGTGCTTTTTGGCGAGCGAAGTGCGATTTCCATTTCACCGATGAGTATGCTGAGCGGTGTTTGCAGCTCGTGAGATGCATCGCTGGTAAATTGACGCACTTGCAGAAACGACTTTTCAAGACGTGAGATCATGTCGTTGAGCGTGACTGTTAACCGAGCAATTTCGTCGTTCACTTGTGGAACAGGCAATCGTTTACTCAGACTCGAAGCGGTGATTTCTTTGGCTTCGTAATTCAGCAACTCAATCGGCTGCAAGGAATACCTCGCTAAAAACCATCCGCCCATGGTTGAGATCAACAGGATTCCTGGCAAAGCGATAATGAGTGAAGAGAACAAATCATTGAGTGTAGCTTCGACTTCAAAAAGAGGGTAGCCAACTGTGATTTGAACATTGGGAGACATCAGAACCACCGCGCGCACCCGTTCTTCGTCGAGATCAAACTGTACCACTTCTTGGTATACCCGAGTTGAATCAATGTTCTTAGCAATATCAACCGCCAATGGCATGCTGATCGTATTATCGGCGGAAGGACGCATATTCTCAGACCGCCAAATAATTTCGTTGGTGCTGTCTGCTATCTGAATGTAATAGTCTTTCGAGTTCAACAAAATATGCTGGTACACAGCGGACCACACCACCTCGGGCTGCTTTTCGACTTCCACCGTGTCGGGCGGAGGGAGTATGGGTCCAATGAACTCACCGAGAGAATCGATAAACATCCAAGCGAATGGGTCCTTTTCCTTTTTCGTTGGTTTGCGCGAAGGGCGGGGCACTTGAAACGGTTGGTTCGTTTCCTGCTGTTTTTGTTCAATTGTATAGCGCAAGCTTTCCGCCACACTCAAGATGGAGGAGTCTAAGTTTTGGTTGAGTTCTGATGACACGGTGACATAGTTCAAAAAGCCAAAGAGAGCAAGAGAGAACGCCACAATTGCCGTAAACCAAAACGTCAGCCTGAGCCGCAGTGATAACTTCATGTAGTTCCAGCTAAAAATAGTGCTATCTGCAAAGTAAGAAATTGCAGCATGCCAATGTAATTAGGCGTGGGAGTTGTACATTTGCGTATGTGGCAATCAATAGATGAGTGGCTGTTTCACGCCATCAATTCTGGACTCGCGAACCCGGTGTCCGACACCGTGTTCCCCATCATTACCGAAGCTAAGTACATGGTGTGGGTGTACTTGGCTTTTGCCGTGTATTTAACAATTCGGTATAAATGGGCTGGACTCACATGTGTCTTGCTAATGGTTGTTGGTGCCGGAGCGGCAGATGCATTGGGCGGGCATGTACTCAAAGACGCTATTGGAAGACTGCGTCCATGCCGCGCTTTAGAAGATGTTCATTTGTTGATCAAATGCGGGCTTGGCAAGAGCTTCCCTTCAAATCATGCCATGAATAATTTTGCTTTTGCAGCTGTTGTTTGGCACAGATTCCCATCGTATGGCAAAGCTGCCGTTGTAGTTGCTTCGCTAGTTGCTCTCTCGCGTGTAGTCGTTGGCGTTCACTATCCATTTGATATTCTTGGTGGAGCTGCGATTGGAGCTGCTATAGGTTTGTTGACTTCTTTTGGCTGGAATAAACTGTGTCCGTTTCTGCGATTATCCGGCGGAAATCGGCAATCGCCTCCTAATTGATTGTGTTTGCGTGCACACGAATTGTATTTTTGCGTTTTGGTTCACAAACGATAATTCTATGAGAATTTCACATACCTTGGTCGTCCTACTCACGTTCATTTCGGTCGTGACTTTATCGTTTTCGCAACAACCTGTTGGGGTCGACGCGGAAATGCAAGAAGTGCTGTTTCCTTCTCGCAACGACAAAGTTGTTTGCTTGTCGGGTCCGTGGTCGCGATTATCTGATGATGAAGAGTCTACCATTTCTCTGCCTACGATTGAAGTAGCGCAAGAGG
>JAUHYX010000017.1 GCA_030426285.1 bacterium | reverse complement strand
CAAAATGGCCTTTGTCAAGCTTGAAGTGAAGTTCATTGATTGTCTCCTCAAGAATGTCCCGTTCTTTGCGTAAGCTTTCATTGTCGTCCATCAGTTGGTCGTTCTGTTGTTGCAGATCCTGCGACAATTGCCTGCTCTTCAGACTTCACCTGCTTCACTTTAATTGCAATTGGCTCAGAAATACACTCAGAACCGTTGCTAGAAACAACGACTAGTCGAGCACTGTACGGCGAATTATCACCTGGGAAACGACCGTCTTCACTCATCCAGTCCCATTCTACTGTTGGTTCAAGTGTACCAATGTCGGTAAGTGTTATCCACTCTTTGTTGTCGCGAGACACTTCGATACGGCGATCGACTACAAGATTGTCCTCGATGCCATTGTCCATAACAAATGTCATGACGTCTGGAGATGGATACAATGTCGGGTCAGTGTCGAGAATTGGGTGAATAATATTCCAGTCATCACAAACGAGTTCTACTCTGCGGTTTTCAACAATACCCATAGAATCTCTCGGATTGGATTCGATCTCCGGATAGCCGCGTGTTTCAATGGTCAAACGATCCGCTGCAATGCCCCATACATTTACGAGGTAGTTGTACACAACATCTGCACGGCGCTGAGAAAGGGCTTTGCCATTTCCTTCTTTTGTTTCCAAGTCAGACTTTGGATCGTGGCAGCCAACAATCTTGAGTTTTGCTTCCGGGTGATCCAACATGCGCTTGCCGTAAATGTTGAGAACATTGTAGTACTTTTCAAAAGTACCACCTGGGATTCTCTCATCGTCAAACATCGAAGTAACACTCTTGTCGTTGAACACGGTGTAGCGACTAGGAATGTCTGATGAGCCTTCGTCGAAAAACACATAGTGAAGCAGTGGGTACAATGACCATGTAATCACTTCCTGCATCACCAAACCTTTCCAGCTTTCACCGCGCTGTTTGTGGTAATCAGAAAAGTCCATTTCCGCTTTTAGTACCGGACGACGGCCCAATGTGAGCTTCACTGTGTCCATGTACACAACTGTAGCGTCGTTCTGATCTTTCACAGGAGCTGGTTTTGGAACGCGAACTGTTTTTTCAACTTTGCCATACTTGTCGTTCGTGGCAGTGATCAAAAGATCTACAAACATGTTTGAGTCTTTAGGATCTCCGTATCCCAAATTGTCAATTGTCGTAGAGAAAAAGCTCTCGGAAGAACCGTCAAACGAAACGTTCTGCGTCTTACCAGTGATTGTATTGGTAATAGTCACATCAGCTGGAATTTTCTCTTGGGAGCACTCATCTACAACAAATCCAGTAACATTTGTTACACGGAAAAAACTAGGAACGAACGCCATGAATACATCGTAACTACCTTGGTATCCACCAATGTCTTCGCGACGCGAGGAGAAGTACAGGATGTCACCAGATGCCGGTGCCGAGATAAAGCTGTCATCTTCTTCTGTATTGATTGGAGGTGGAACGAGACTTGGCTTACTCCATGAACCATCGTCCTGACGACGAACTGTGTAGAAGTCAAGCCCACCAATGCCGTTGTCAAACCCATTGCTAGAGTAAAACAAGGTAGTATTGTCAGCACCAATGAAAGGTGACCAATCGCGTTCGTCGGTATTGATAACCGGACCAGCGTTAACTGCCGGCTGCCATTCTTCGAATTCAAAATCGTACTCAGAATACCAGATATCAATGTCGCCCTCGCCACCATCGCGACTCGAAGCGAAATACAGGCGAGATTTATCAGGAGAAATAGAAGGTTGGGAATCCCAGAAGGTGGAATTCACCTCACGTCCCAAGTTTTGAGGCTTGCCCCAAGTTCCATCAGACTGAAGCTCAACATAATAAATGTCGCAATCTCCAAGCCCATCTGGTCTGTTACAACCAGTAAAGAACAATGACTGTTGGTCAGCACTCAGTGAAGCAACACCTTCGTTGCGCAGAGAGTTGAGGCCAAGCTCATTGCCATACGCAGTACCAGTGTCCAAACTTGTTGGACGCATGAACGTTGTATCGTAGTTGTCTTCTTTGTAAGCCACCCAAAAGTCGTGCGAAGGTTCCTCGTCTGGTGTGAGTCTACTTCCTTGGCGGTTTGAAACAAAGATTAGAGTTTTGCCGTCTGCTGATATCGCAGGGGCATAATCGAGCCCTTCAAAATTGACGATGGCTCCAAGGTTTATAATGCGGATGTTCTTGTCGCCGATAATTGACTCATCGTCGTCAACAATCTCTGCGGCATACATATACCCAACTGAAGAGGTAGGCTCTGCAGCAAACAATTGATTGCTGCACAATCCTAGTCCTGCGGCCAACAACATGGCGTAAAAAATTCTCATACTCATTACTACTCTGGTAAAAGTTAGCTATAGTGATTTGGTACTTGTAATCGGACTTTGTTCTCAGGGTAGGAATCGAATAAGAAGGTCGCAGCCTATTTCCGAGAACCGTCTTAAGTTATGACAATATTACATAGTTGTCAAACGGTGAATTATCAACAATTTAGTTCAGATCATTCTCACCCCTAAATGACACGAATCCCTCACTATCGTTTCACTTGTGTGTAGGTTATAGCTTCCACTTCAGTGAAAACAAGAGTTGAGAGGCAGCAAGTTTGAAGTCATTTCCGTGTTCACTCCACAGTCCAAGCGGTGTTCTGTAGACATATAGTGGGGTGAAAAACACGTCCTCACCGAACTCTATATCAAAGCCGATGCCTGTGTTAATGCCTAATTGTGGGGTTACAACATCGCGAACTTCTTCTGTCCAAACCACGGAATAACCCTCAAGAGTAGCTCCTTCTGGGGCAAGTTGTGGATCAGTGTTTGGTGTAATTTCAATGATTTCTCCAGAAGGACCGACGGTTTGCCGCGTTAAGACAGTTTGCTTGTGCGTGTACTCACTACTCAGTGCAAGACCAAGTGATGGGCCGGCCTGAAGAAAGAGCCCACCAAATGGGTACCACTGAATATATGGGCTGATGTCGAGCATGGTTACACTCATATCGAGCTCGTGTAAAAAATCAATATCAACAACAATCTCTTCATTTGTCGTTTGCGTAATCATTGTCGTTGGTACACCCAGTTCGGTGTATTCGGCCAACATACCTCGGCCTTCAATCATAAAACGAGAACCAATGATGACGCTTTCAGAAACACCATACTCGGCAAGTATTCCAAAAAGAAAGCCGCTTCCTGCTCCTCCCTCAAACAAACATTCGTCGCAATACACGAATGCTTCGCCTGATTGGATATTCCAACCGGGACCGATAACAATGCCGACATTGATTGTGTCAACAGCAACTCCGGGATCGAGAGGAGTGCTCAAAGGCCCTGTGTCGGTTACTTTTTGACCAAATGAACTCGCAGGATAGAGGGCAAGGATGCACAGAATTGAGAGTAGGCTGCGTATGTTTGTATGCATGTGATATTCCAGTTGAAGATTGACGTCAGCCGAAATATAGTCTGCGCTGATGTTTGGGTCAAGGAACTTTATAATCATTGCTCAAGAGTTGGTAAATACAAGTGTCTAGTCGATATATTCACAATTCCGCTCCACGGTCGCTTGCCGAGTTCGCAGTGTACCGTGTGTGCGATGAAAAGGAACTCCTCAACATAGTACTTCGAGACGTTGGTAAGGCCGCTGAAAATGAGGCTGCAAGGGCGCAAATGGCAGCGTTGAGCATAGGGACAATTCGCTGGTTGATAACTATCGACGAGATTATCAAGAGCAGGTATCGCGGCAAATTCCGCAAGATGCGCGCAATTGCAAAAAACGCTCTGAGGGTAGCCGTTTATCAACTTGTGTTTGCTCCAGAGACACCACAAAGCGCAGTTATAAATCATGCCACAGGAGGTGTGAAACGCCGGTTGTCATCAAATGAAGCAGGTATTGTCAATGCAGTATTGCGAAATCTAGCTCGCGAAATCCCATCCAGCAGCTCCGAATTGTCGGTTCAACAGCGCATAGCATCGTTGGTCAACAATCCGTCACTAAGTGTCCAGTATAGTCACCCGCAATGGCTTGTCGACAAGTGGCTTGCCACGTTTGGTCAAGAAGTCACGGTTTCGTTGCTAGCGGCCAATCAGACTCAGCCCCATTTTGGGGTGCGCCCCAACCCTCTCGTAGCAAAGCCATCGGATGTGTTGGCAACACTCAGTGCTGCTGGCGTGAGTCATAGGCCTAGTGTGTGCAGGGACATTGTATTGGTTGACCGCGTTTCTGACATATTGGATAGCGAGTTGTTTGTTGAGGGAGCATTGAGTATTCAAGATCCTGGTGCTGGGCTTGTTGTGCAATTGTTGCAACCTGAGGAAGGGTCAACAGTGATCGATGTATGTTCAGCACCTGGAGGAAAGTCTATCGCCGCCGCCCAGTATATGAACAATACCGGCAACATCTCGGCTTGGGATGTGTCTGAAGGACGACTTCAACGAGTGCGTGAAGCTGCTGCTAGGCTACACGCAACGTGCATCCAAACTGAGGTTCATGATGGCACCACCCCCCTGCAGACTTCTGCAGATGTTGTGTTGTTGGATGCCCCTTGCAGTGGCACGGGTACGATTTCTCGCAAACCAGATGTGAAATACAGCAAGAGTGCAGACACTCTCGTTGACCTCGTTGCGCTGCAACGAAACCTTCTACACCAAGCTTCACAATGGGTAAAGCCTGGTGGAGTTCTTCTCTACTCCACTTGTTCTATTGAGCCTGAGGAAAACACTGAAAATGTGGCATGGTTTCTGAGTACACATCAGGAGTTTGAATTGGTTGACCCAGCAGGACGTATACCAAATGACACCATTAAGGGGTCGTGTTTGCAGACCATTCCTGGGATTCACGATTGTGATGGAGCATTCGCAGCACGAATGCAAAAAAAATTGTAGTCATGTGCAACCATTCAAACAAGTGTTCGTAAGCAACGCGTTGTAGTCCCGCTGCGCATGGACTATAACTCGGAGAGGCTGCAATCGATTCCGTGAATAAAAACGAGAACTATGAAGTTATCGAACCCTGAAAAGTCGCGTCGCAAGAGCCTGTATCAGCATGTTCCCCTAACTGTGTTGGTTTGCCTTGCAATGGTAGTTGCCGCTACAACAGTTGCAATGTCAGCCAAAAACAAGGTCGAAAGGACATTTTCTACGGTTCCTGGAGGTCGCCTGTTGCTCGTGAGCGATATCGCCTCTGTGGAAATTGAGAGTTGGGAAAAGAACGAAGTACATATGTCGGTGGTCATCGAAGGTACGGAAGAAAATGTTCGCGATTTTCGACTCACACATACTAAATCTGGAGCTGTGGTGAAAATCAGAGGCATCCAATCCAACCGCAACGCTGTAGGTTGGGGACCTCAAACAACTGCTGCTTTCAAGATTCGCGTCCCGAAGTCATACAATGTTGATGTGGGAACCACCTCTGGACCAATAGATGTCACTCAATTGAGCGGCGTGTTGCGGCTGCGCTCGCAGCTGGGGCATGTGACAGTCAAACGAAGTTTTGGCAGTATTGATGTGGCTTCAAAGTCTGGTGAGGTGAAAATTGTGTCCTGTAGAGGTACAGTTCGCGCTGAGAATGTTAGTGGAACCATTGTAGCAAGCAGCGTCTCTGGTGTTGTTAATTCCCGCACTGTTGACGGCGAAATTACGGTTGAGGGTGTGCGCGGTGGGTTGCAACTGTTTTCTGTGCATGGCGACATCTCGATTTCGCTGACCCGTCAAACTACAACAGTTATCGCCGAATCTGCACAAGGCGACGTAGTTTTGAAGCTGCCTTCTGGTTATGCCTGTTCAATTGAAGCCACAACGGCCCAAGGTGAGATCGACGTGGATTGGAAAGCCAGATTCCGAGGGACAAGTGACCCGCGATATCTACACGGAATGGTCAACGGAGGAGGCCCCTTGATTAGACTGTCTTCTCACAGTGGCGACATAGATATTTCCGACTAGCCAACATACCGGTGAACGTCTACAATCCCTTTCACCTGCTTGAGTTTGTCAATTATTTTTCCCAATTGTTGCTTGTCAGCGACATACACAGTTACTACTCCTTCGAAGTGCGAGTGATTGGAGTCGATATTTACACTGCGAATATTTGTATCGTCAATACTCGTTATGGCAGTCGTAATATCATTCAACATGCTTGTTCTGTCGTCACCCCGAACTTGAACTGCAGCCAAGAAATTCTTGGTGCCAATACTCTCCCATTCAACATCGACCACGCGAGCCCGCAACTGGTCTTTCAAAGCGAGAACATTTGAACATCCGGCGCGGTGAATTTTGATTCCCATTCCAACCGTAACAACACCCACAATCTTGTCACCAGGTATAGGGTTGCAGCAACGAGCATATGAATACAAAATCGTAGAACCGGTATCCTTGAGATTAACTCCTTTTGCCCCACCAGTTCGCGCCTTTTCTGTGAAGCCCTTGAATTGCTCGACACTTGAAGTTGCGGTGTTCGTTTGTTTGCGGTTAACTATATCGAGAATCGCTTGGGTTTGCGAATCAAGGTCAACCACCCCACTTCCCAAGGCAAAGAAAAACTCGCCAGCTGAATCGTGTTTAATCTGCCGAACAAGTTTCTCCAATTCGTCGTTGTTTATGTGCAGTTTCAACTTCTTCTTCTTGCGCTCCCACATTTCGCGCCCTTTCTGCTGACTCCTGCGCTTTTGCTCATTTAGATGCCTGCGAATGTGTGACTTCGCCTTGTGTGTAACTACAAATCGTTCCCATTCCCTATTTGGAGTTTGATTCTTTGAAGTCAATATCTCAGCTTGATCACCAGATTGCAATTTGTGATCCAAGGGCACGATTTTACCATTAACACGTGCACCAATGCAGTGGTGACCGATATTGGTGTGTATTCTGTAGGCGAAGTCAACAGGAGTGGCATCGCGTGGTAAGATCTTTAAGTCACCATTAGGTGTAAACACATATATCTCATCTTGATAGAGATTCAGCTTGAAACTCTCTATCAGCTGCTCTGGTGCTTCATCACCGGCATTATCGAAAACATCGCGGACCCAAGATGCCCATTCTTCCAATTCGCTATCTTCAACAAACGTGTTGTTGGTTGATTCTTTGTACTTGAAGTGTGCCGCTACACCTTTTTCTGCAACTTCGTGCATTTCCTGCGTGCGAATCTGCACCTCTACTTTTCGTCCATTCGGTCCAATAACAGTGGTGTGCAATGATTGATACCCGTTCTTTTTAGGCATCGAGATATAGTTTTTGAAACGTTCTGGAACAGGGGTGTAAATGTCAGATACTATTCCATACGCCACAAAACAATCATGCACATTGTTTGACTTAATAATGATTCTTACAGCAAAGAGGTCGTAAATCTCATCAATGCTTTTTCCCCGCTTGATCATCTTGTTGTAGATAGAGTACAAGTGCTTAGCTCTACCGCTAACTTCGAAGTCAATTTCGAGGTCCTTTAGTCGCTGTCTGATTGGCCGGCTGAATCTGCGGATATATTTCTCACGCTCTTCCCTCTTTTCATTGAGCGTATTTCGGATTTCAGCATATGCCTCGCGCTTCAAGTATTTGAAAGCAAGATCTTCGAGTTCCCACTTGATGCTTCCCAGTCCAAATCGATGGGCAAATGGGGCATAGATGAGGAGAGTCTCACGGGCCATGCGCTCTTGTCTAGCTTTCGACAAAAACTGCAACGTGCGCATGTTGTGAAGTCTATCTGCAAACTTGACCATAATCACGCGTACGTCGTTGACCATAGAAAGCAACAATTTGCGGTAGCTTTCTGCTTGCGTGATTTCGTGACTCTTAAACACATCTGTGATTTTCGTAGCGCCGTCGACGATGATGGCAACGTCTTCGCCATACTCCGCGCGAATGTCTTCAAGCGTGAAGTCGGTATCTTCAACTACATCGTGCAACAACGCGGCAACGATTGTCGCAGAATCGAGTGGTAATTCGCGCGCAACAATGGTCGCTACCTCTACAGGATGCGTGTAAAAGGGCTCTCCAGATGCTCTTAGGTCTTTCCCATGCGCTAGAATGCAAAAATGAAATGCCTTTGTGATTTGGTCAGTCTTGGCATTTGCTACATTTTTACGAGAGTAGTGCAACAGACGCTTGAGCTGGGCTTTCCCTGCTTGGTCAAGTTTAGTTGAGACTTCTGCCATATTCCGAATAAGAGGAATTGGTGATGAAAAATCAAGGGCATGCTGTTATTTTTACAGCGCAGTGATAGCATGCCGATAGTATTCAATAAACGTGCAGTTGTCCCAAATGGATACAAATGATGAACAACTGAACCTGAAAACAGTGTATGACGAGCTTGCCTCGTTGGGATTGCTAGACGGTTATCTGAAGGCTCATATGTCTGAAAAAATGAGCACCGACCAGCCGTTTAAAGACAGGATGATGCGCATATTTTTTCAACGTAGCCCGCTGCCGGTTGAGTCGTTGGAGTTGTTTTTACTCGAACGCATGATAGAACATATGGGCTATTTCTTGGAGTACACGAAGCCGTGGCAGAAGGATCCCAAGCACTAAGTCCAGAAGTCTCGAGCTTGTTTGAAACCATCAAACGGCAGGCTCATCAGTACTCTGAGGTCATGGAGCGACTCGAGATTGTTGCTAGGGACATTGAATCCAAGCAGCACGAATTAGTGCACCATATCGACTCTGTTCGCTCGGAAGGTCAAGAGCTGTTGCTCGATATTCGCAAGTCTGCCGAAAGCACTTTGCGAGCGGTAGATTCAAAGAGCACTCGCATCAACAAAATTTACGACACGCTCGACAAAATGGAATCGAGCCTTGAGGATTCATCACTGCTCAACAGGCAGCTCGACGACAAATTGGCGGAAGTAACACAGAAAGGCGAGGAGTTTGAGAAGTGGAAAACCGAGTCTGTTCAGGCTGTATCTAAGTCTATCCACGACACTTTCGGCACACAATTGGCGGCCTACAAACAAGAGGTTTCCTCCCTTCGGCAACAAGTGAAGTCTATCACCGACCTAGCTTCGCGAAATCTACACACCCTGCAAGAAGAGATGGCCGAATTTAAGTCCAAGTTCCCCAACCCAGATATCATGGCACAAGAGGCCCGCTATGAGGTTAAACTCCTGCGCGCCGAGATGAACGAGCATTTTAACAAGGTACTATCAGCTTTTAAGGACGAGGCTCAACACATTCTCGATCATGCCTGGGAGCAAGAAGAAGAAATGAGCACACGTGTGTGGGACGAAGAGACGATTGACAAAGAAATACGATCGTTGCGCGAGATATCTGGTGAGGCGAGAAAGACTTCAAAAGCTGTTAAAACGGATCTAGCCAAGCTCAAAGGACTGCAAACGGCAGCGCTTATTACCGCAATGGTTAGCGCGGCAATTGCAGTGGTGGCGTTGAGTTTCTGACACCACAATTCTTTGTAACAACTTATGAAATAAAAAAAGCCAAGCATAGCATTTGCTCTACTTGGCTCTTTTGATTTTGAACTGCTGAACACTCGTTGTCTTAGAATGCAACGGTCTCTTCAACAGCAGTAATGATATCGTTTTTATTCAGTAGAATAGCTTGTTCTAGGACTTTTGAGAATCCAACTGGACAATCTTTGCTAGCAACGCGTGCAACTGGGGCATCGAGTTGACGGAACAAGTCTTTTGAGATGCTGGATGCAATTTCACCGCCGAACCCACCAGACAGGTAGTGTTCGTGAGCTACGAGGCAACGATTTGTTTTGCGAACTGACTCATATACAGTTTCTCGGTCCCACGGCTGAATAGAACGCAAGTCGATCACTTCGGCTTCAATTCCTTTCTTGGCAAGATCATCGGCCGCCATCAATGTCATGTGCACTGCATTGCCATAAGATACGATGGTAATATCGGATCCTTCACGACGAACCTTGGCCCTACCAAACGGAATGATGAAGTCATCTTCTGGCATGCTTTCTTTCGTGTGCTTGAAGTTATACAAGAACTTAGGTTCCAAGTATACCGTCATGCCCTTCGAACGAATTGCGTTGCGCATGAGACCAATTGCATCGCTAGCAAAAGCCGGACAAACCACACGAGCGCCTGGAATTGAGGCAAACACAGCGTCGAGGTTTTGAGAGTGGTACAAACCACCTTGGATGTAGCCACCCGATGCTAGACGAATAACGAAGTTTGGCGAGTTCTGACCTTTTGTGCGCCAATATTCATGAGTACACTCAATATACTGCTCCATGGCAGGCCAGAAATAGTCAGCAAACTCTGCGCCCTCAACTACAACGCGAATATCGTCGCGATAGCGACAAAAACCGTTGGCTGTACCAACAATTGTGTCTTCTGCAATAGGTGCATTAAACACGCGCTCATTGCCAAATTCATCGAGCATGCCTTTGCACACATTAAAAATACCCTGCTTCTTTCCTGAAGCAACGTCCTGCCCCCACAAAAATGTATTTGGGTTGGCACGGAATTCCTGCTTCATGGTCTCGTTGATACCTTGCAACAGCGTCAACTGCTCTTTCTCTGGATCATTGCGATACTTGTGCTCGGAAGTATTAGAGAGATCTGCAACAGCATCGGGAACGATAAAGTCTTTCCACGACTCTGGGTCGGGTTCTGGAGCAGGTTCTGCAATGTCTGCGGCATCAAAAATCGACTGTTTATTGGCCTTCTCGATTGCCACAATCTCGTCTTCTGTCAAGTACTCCTTTTCGAGTACCAGTTCGCGCATACGTGTTAATGGATCCCGCTTAACCATCTCTTCGATTTCCGACTCCTCCCGATACAACAAATGGTTGTCGGAGTTAGAGTGAGAACCGATACGGTCACAATCTGCGTGAATCATAACCGGGCCTTTCCCGCTCACACAGTATTCGCGCGCTTCTTCCATTGCGCGCATACAAGCGAATGGATCGCGGCCATTTACTTCGATGATGTGCAGATTTGAAAAGCCTTTGAAATTGTCAGACACAACCTGATTTGTGGTCTGCTCGCGCAAAGGAACGCTGATGCCGAAACCATTATTCTGAATCACAAATACCACTGGTAACTGCTCGCGATCGGCAGTGTTGACGGCTTCGTAATAATACCCTTCGCTCGTAGTGGAATCTCCAGTTGAGCAAATCGAAATTTCTTGTCCCTTGTACTTTTTAATGGCTCGAGCCACACCCACTGCGTGCAGAGAGTGGTTACCAGTACAGCTGGAAACGTTTTCAAGACGAATTTCTGGTTTGGCAAAGTGGTTGCTCATGTGTCGTCCGCCACCAGCCACGTCTGCGTCCTTACTCAAGCCATTGTAAATGAGCTCTTCGAGTGTAAGACCCGCAGCTAAAGCGGTGAGCAAATCCCGGTAATACGGGAACATGAAGTCTTTGCTGGCTCGGAACGAAAGGCCCATTGCAAGCTGAATACCGTCGTGCCCTGCATACGGAGCGTGGTACGACCAGCCTTTAGCCATTTTTAGATACAACGCGGCTTTTTGGTCGAGCTTTCGACCGAGATCCATCATTGTAAACCAGTCTATAATTGTCTGTTTATCAAAGCCGGTTGGGTCAAAGTCCTTGCGTTTGGTGGAACGCTTGGAAGATGTTGAGCGTCTTCTGGTGGAAGTGCCTGTTGCTTTGGCCATACCTTTCCTCAGTAGTTTGCATGTGAAATTGAAGATGCGCTGTGACAACAACTGTTTTGCATGTGTCACTACAGCATCCGAATAAGACTCCAAATTTAATCAAATCCGATGAAAGAACTGAACACACGCACTTGATTCTATATGATTTTCGTATTTTTTGGGTCTACACAGAATCATTTTAACAATTCGAAACCCACACGAGTTATGGCGCAAATCGGCACAGAAGTTCAGGAGAACCTCACATATGAGACTAATGCAGACTTTCACCGCGAGAAGTGGCGCAAGTATGCTGGAAAGATGGACATCCTGAAACAAGGAGGCGGAAAAAAGTCTATCGAACGACATCGCGCCAAGGGCAAGCAGACGGCTCGGGATCGGATTGATGCACTTATTGACGAGGATTCTCACTTTCTCGAAATCGGAATTTTTGCAGCTGACGGAATGTATGAAGACGTTGGCGGCTGCCCCGGAGCTGGCGTTGTGGCTGGTGTAGGTGAAATTCACGGACGGCTTTGCATGATTGTGGCCAATGATGCCACGGTAAAAGCTGGTGCTTGGTTTCCGATGACGGCGAAAAAGAACATGCGGGCACAAGAAATTGCGATGGAGAATCACTTACCAGTGATTTATTTGGTTGACAGCGCTGGCGTGTTTTTACCCAAACAGGATGAGATTTTTCCAGACAAAGAGCACTTTGGACGCCAATTCCGCAACAATGCGAAGCTGACAGCGATGGGTGTTCCTCAAATCGCAGCGATTATGGGACCTTGTGTGGCCGGTGGTGCATACTTGCCAATTATGTGTGACGAATCAATCATTGTTGATGGCACTGGAAGCTTGTTCCTGGCTGGCCCTGCTCTGGTTGAGGCCGCAGTAGGCGAAAAAACAGATATCGAATCGCTTGGCGGTGCGACCATGCACGCAGAATTGAGCGGCAATATTGACCACAAAGTTGCCACTGAAGACGAAGCTCTTCAACTCATACGCAATCTCGTTTCCACATTTGGACCACACATTGGTCCAAAAAACATATTTGACAGAATTGAATCCGCCCCACCTGCTCTGGATACTGAGCACATCTGGGGTGTCATGCCGGCAGACCACAACAAACCATATGATACGTATGAGCTGATAGCTCGGTTGGTGGACAACTCTGCTTTTGACGAATTCAAAGCAGATTACGGCAAAACCATTGTTTGCGGTTATGCACGTATAGATGGCTGGGCCGTTGGTATTGTGGCAAACAACCGCAGTATTGTTCGTTCTGGCAAGGGTGAGCTTCAGGTTGGCGGTGTTATCTACTCCGATTCAGCCGATAAAGCGGCTCGATTCATTCAGAATTGCAATCAACGTCACATCCCGCTCGTGTTTTTGCAAGACGTTACTGGCTTTATGGTTGGGACGCGCAGTGAACAAGGCGGGATTATTAAAGATGGTGCGAAAATGGTCAGCGCAGTATCAAATTCTGTGGTGCCCAAGTTCACTATAATTGTCGGCAACAGTTATGGAGCTGGCAATTACGCAATGTGTGGCAAAGCTTACGATCCGCGCCTCATTTTTGCATGGCCAACCGCAAAAATTGCCGTTATGGGTGGAGCTCAAGCTTCAAAAACACTGCTCACAATAACATCGGCGAGCATGAAGAAAAAAGGCAAACCGCTCACTGCTGAGCAAGAATCTGAGATGTTAAAAGAAATTCAGGGCAAGTACGACGCCCAAACACTACCGGAGTATGCGGCAAGTAGACTGTGGGTTGATGGTATTATCGCTCCTACCGACACAAGAGATGTCATCTCGCGCGGTATCGAAATGGCGGCGTACAATGAAGAAATTCCGGAGTGGAAATCGGGAGTGATGCAAGTTTGAAAATGATCTTGCTATTGTGTGTGTTCCTCAGTTTCAGTGCTCAGGCGCAAGACGAATTTCCCGTTGAGCATATCGAATGGCATGGCGAGTTTCCAGTTGCGCTTGATATAGCCGAATATGAAGAACACTCTGTTGCAACGCTGTTTGCTGTTGGTCAAGCACTTGCAAACCGCGGACAATTTGCAGCTGTTGGCATCGGGGTCGACGCAGGTGCAGGCTCGGTGTGGTATGATGGCAACTTGAGGAAAACTTGGACACCGCTTGCCGCAGCACAGTATTCTGACATGCACATTGTAAATGCTGGCACACATTTTTCACACAGTTCTGAAACTTCCACATTGCAGGTAACAACCGTGCTTGGTCATACCGACATGATCCATCGAGTTGGTCCTTGGGTTCACATCGCATTGGCGTCGACATTCGATATTTCCGACGGAGCCCGATATGTGGCCTTAGATGTAACAAGCACTGTGCTGAAAAACACCACCGAAATTAAAAGTACCGTGTCCTTACCATTCACTGGAATTCGCAATCAAGCTTCATTTGCGTTAGGTGGCTCGTATTTTTCAGGTACGACATCGCTGTTTCAGGAAGATAGTCAAGTCTTAGACAACAACAGGTTGAGGCTGTTTGGACAGTATTCACACCGAGTGAACAATCGTGGAAATTTTTATTTCTCCGCCATTGGTGGTGTACAGACTTCCCCACAAAAAACACCTCAATTTCTCGACGATCACATGTTTGTAGGTGCACTTTTTAGTTCGGTTTCGCCAACTCTTGAAACATCCACAACGCTGACAGATGGCTTTCGCAAAGACAGTATTGTGACTGGTTCGGGCGGCAGTGCATTTATTGGCACCTCTGTTCCCCTCATAGATTCTGTGCATTCGGGCCTGTTTTACGTTAGTGGCTCAATGTTTTCAGCAACCTCGTTTGACAATGTGTATGCCGCAGGAAGCATTCAAGCCGGAACTGGATTTGCTGATGGTGCCGCACAGTTTATTGCATTGGTGTCTCGCGGTGTCGCAAATCTGCGCATGGATCCATTTGTTGCGCAAGTACAGCTACAACAAGTGACTACTTGGTCATGGGATGCTTTCAGGCAGGTAGCGCCAGATCCTTCGAAGCTACGTGGTTATGATTATCGGTCTGCCATTGGTGAAAACCTCGTCAATACATCAGTAACACTTTCGTGTGAGATCACAACTGGAGTGTTCGCCCAAGCATTTGTTGACGCCGCAGCCGTTTGGAATCGCGGCGAGCAGCTCACGGAGCAGAAAGTACACGTCGCATTAGGGCCACAAGTATCATTGCACGCGCCACTATTGGGTTTCTGGACCGATTTGAGTGTCGGTGCAGCCTATCGAGGAATCGACAAACAGTGGTCAGCATTTGTACATACGGGCATACCTTTGTTGGAGATGCTCAATATTGCCCGTTCGAACTTCCCATTTTTAGAATCTCAATCACTTCAATATTAGTTTTTCATTCAACTCCAAGGAGACTATGAAAGAGAACGCACACATTGCCACTCGCGCTATACATGCTGGTCAGGCACCAGATGAACTCACCGGTTCGGTGACAGTACCTATATATCAGACAAGTACATATGCACAGCAAGAAATTGGCGTACACAAAGGGTATGAGTACTCTCGTACAAAAAACCCAACTCGTGATGCATGGGAAAACAGCATCGCCAATCTTGAAGGCGGACACAGAGGGTTTGCATTTGCGTCAGGATCTGCAGCAGTTGACGCCGTTTTGCGATTGTTGAGCAGCGGCGACCATATTGTGGCAGGGCGCGACATGTACGGCGGTACATTTAGACTGTTTGACAAGGTGCTGACGCGCTTCGGACTCACGTTTACGTACGTTGACATGACAGACCCGAACAATGTTAAGAGCGCAATTCAAGACAACACAAAGATGGTGTATGTTGAGTCTCCTACAAACCCGATGATGATGCTCACCGACATTGAAGCTGTGGCCGAAATTGCGCATGAGCACGATTGCATGATGGTGGTCGACAACACGTTTATGACGCCGTTTTTCCAACGTCCTTTGTCCCTCGGGGCCGACATCGTGCTGCATTCTGCCACGAAGTACTTGGGTGGGCATTCAGACCTCGTAAGCGGCGTTGTTGTCACAAAAACAGAAGCATTGAGTGATGCAATTCACTTTATTCAAAATGGTTCAGGTGCAGTATGCGGTCCAATGGATGCTTGGCTTTGCTGCCGCAGCGTGAAAACCCTAGCCGTTCGTATGGAGCGACATGAAGAAAACGCTTTGGCTATTGCTCATGCGTGTTTGAACCATCCAAAGGTTCAGGCTGTTCACTATGCCGGACTGCCCTCTCACCCTCAACACGAACTCGCGAAACGACAAATGAGTGGGTTTGGAGGCATGATCTCTATCGAACTCGGTTCAAAGGACAATGCAAATACATTCTCCACCTCAACCGAAGTGTTCACATTGGCTGAATCACTTGGTGGAGTTGAATCACTTATTTGCCATCCAGCGGGGATGACGCATGGCTCCATTCCACCGGAAACACGCGCAGAACTAGGCATCACCGACGGATTGGTACGCCTCAGTGTTGGCATTGAAAACAAGGATGACCTCATTGCCGACATCGAACAGGCCTTGAACAAGCTGTAGAAATGTCTTGAGAAGACGCTTTGCAAGAGGCGGGGTGCGCCCCGTCTCTTGTGGTTTTTGAGTTGTCATCAATAATCACATCTGCACCTTTCTTTCTCATACCACGTCGATTCGCATCCCCGCAATCCTACCAAACTTGCTTTTCCGAGTACAAGTCGTTACATAGAGAGCTGTAGTTTTCTTGAGAGAGATAGCTGCAACCACTCAACTTTGCACACAAAAGCAGCGAGAATAATGAAAGTACTGATGATTGGCGCAGGCAGCATGGGACTCACTTTTGCAGAAGGCATGGTGGGTTCACACCATATCAAGGATAGAGACTTGTTTATCTACGACAAGGATGAGGCAGTGCAGGCGCGACTGCGTAAAGACGACAGGTTCACAGTTGCCAGTGAATTGCAGAGTGTGCTTGAAAGAGCTCATATAATTTTTGTAGCTGTCAAGCCGTATCACTGTGAAGAATTGTTTGCTGAGATGAAGCCGCACTTGATGCACGATCAAATCTTGGTGTCTCTCATGGCTGGGGTGACAATCGAGTTCATGCAAGAGTCGACAGGACTCACAAAAATTGTACGTGCTATGCCGAATCTCCCTGCAAAAGTTGGCAGTGGTGTCACAGCGTTTACCGAAACACCAGCAGTTTCTAAAGTCGAGCAAGTTGCTGTTCGCAATTTGATTGACAGTACTGGAACGACTATCCACGTAGACAATGAGCACTTCATCAATAAATCAACTGGCATTTCGGGCAGTGGTCCCGCCTATGTTTTCTATTTCATGGAAGCCATGATGCAAGCGGCAAGGAAAATGGGCTTTTCGGACAACGATGCTCGTCTGCTTGTAGAGAACACATTTGAAGGTGCAATTGCACTGTTCAAAGATCACGATCACGATCCCAATGCATGGATTAGTAAGGTTGCTTCAAAAGGTGGCACAACTGAGGCGGCAATTGATAGCATGAAAGAAAATGATGTGAGCAAGCTTATTAATCAAGCCGCATTTGCAGCATTTGAGCGCGCTGTGGAATTGGGAGAAGAAACAACGTAGACACGTGGTAGGTCTACTCTGGTTCTACCATGTACATATCCAGCAAGTCTTCCATGTCGTCGATAAACCTACTCGGTTTTGAGAGCACAGTACGGGTTTCTCGATCCAAAAAGTGCCGCGGATACGTCATACAAAGAATGCGTTTGGCTCTTGTTACTGCCACATACATCAAGCGTCTTTCCTCATCGAGAGAATCTTGTGTGTCGAAAGCACGAGTAGAAGGAAAACGGCCGTCGAGCACCCAAATGATAAACACCACTTCCCACTCTAGGCCTTTCGCAGAGTGTATGGTGCTCAAGGTCAAAAACTCATCTTCTTGTTGCTCTGGGCCAATGTCAGCAACGGATTCGACAGGTGCATCGAGGCTAAACTCACGGACCATGGTGTGGAGTGTGGAATACCTTTCCGACATATCAATCAAGGCGTTTACATCGGCGTAACGACGATTAAAGTCGTCATGCTTTTTTTTGAGTTGAGGACGATAGTACCCGGCAACCTCTGAAACGAGGTCAGCAACTGCAGCTTTGCTTTTGTTGAGAGATTGCAAGAATGGGAACAGTTCTTGTACTGACGGTGGAACGCGAAAATCAAATTTCGGGATCTTGGCTGCCTCCCACCTACTAGCCATGAGTGCGTCAATGACTTTACGAGAGGTTTCCGGCCCTACACGTTCGTGCAGCAACAGAATTCTATGCAGGCTCACCGCATCTTGTGGATTCACGAGCACGCGCAAATACGCAAGCACATCCTTCACATGCGCTGTTTCCATGAATTTGAAACCACCAAATTTTTGGAACGGAATATTGGCATTTGCGAGTTCAATTTCCAGTTCGAACGAGTGAAAACCGGAACGAAACAGAACTGCCATCTCGTCGAGCGACACCCCCTCTTCCCGTTGCTCCAATACGAGCTGCGCAATAAGCTTAGACTGCTCGGTGTCGTTTTCAGTAGAAACCAACATAGGTTTCTGCTCACTGTGAATATGTGAAAACAGCTCCTTGTCATAGCGCGTAGAGGCGCGTTTGAGGATTTCGTTGCTGAGATCGAGAATCTCACTTGTGCTGCGATAGTTTTCTTCGAGCGTGATAACCGTGCAGTTCTCAAAATCATTGGGGAAGTCGATGATATTCCGATGATGAGCGCCTCTAAATGAGTAGATACTCTGAGCATCATCACCCACAACCACAATATTGCCATGTGCGCCAATCTGCTTCACAATGGCGTGCTGCAATTTGTTGGTGTCTTGATACTCATCAACCATCACATGAGAATAGCGTTTCATCAACGACTTGCGGACATCTGCATTGGAGACAAGCAGCGTATGCATGTTAAGTAACAAATCGTCGTAATCCATCAAATTGTGCTTCTGCTTGTAGAGCGTGTACTTCTCGCGCAGAGCCTCAATGTCTTCAAGGTTCTTCTCAAATTGTGGGTATTGGTCTTCGACGATTTGTTCAATGGTGAGTCCGCGATTGACACTTGCGCTAAAAATGGTGAACAGCGTTTTTTTGCGCGGGAAACGGCGTTTGTTTTTGCCTGCCACATCAGAGCGCAGCAGATTCACAACATCTTCTGCATCAGACTGATCAATTATTGAAAAATTGCGGTTGAAGCCGAGCTTGTCGGCGTGAATGCGAAGAGTTGTATGTGCGAACGAGTGGAATGTTCCCCCAGCTACCTTCTCTGCTCTACCGTCGAGCAGTCTCGAAGCGCGCACAATCATTTCTCGCGCTGCTTTTTTCGTGAAGGTGAGCAGCAGAATTGACTCCGGCGCAACACCGTCTTCTATAAGGCGAGCCACCCGATACGTAAGAGTTCTAGTCTTTCCAGTTCCAGCGCCAGCAATAATCAGGGCTGGTCCGTTCGTATGTGTAACGGCCTCATATTGCGCGGCATTCAGTACTTCTTCATACGGAATCGAATAGGTTCGTGCCTCTTGATGCGAACGAATTGGTTTGAGTTTCAGTTTCTTCATGCATGAGCTTCGGGCTTGGCATTTCGCAAGGTGCGCACAAGTTCCAACACAGTGAACAGCAAACCAATCACTAGGGCAGAAACCACCACCATCATTCCCCGTCGAGGTGCAGATCGCTTTTCTGGAACTACTGCCTGGTCGAGCACTTGAATAGTTGCAACATCTTTCAACTCGCTCATAGTCTCGTTGGCGCGCTCCATTTGCATGAATCCATCAATTTTTGTGAGCACTTCAATATCAGCGACAAAGCTCAGGTATTTCTGAGATAGCTCCGGAATCGACTGCAATGGAACAGAAAACTCATCACCTTCGACGAGTCCACCCTCTTGAATTCTATCATATTGTGAACGCAGTTGTTGAAGTTCTTTCTTGATAATTTGTACTTCCGGCTGGTTCTCACTCAGCGAAGCCCTTGCCACTGCGAGTTCGACCTCTTTTTTGGCGATTCCCGCGCCCACGGTAATTGCATGCTCGATAATGGCCTGAGTTTGGGACTCCAGTTCCAACACTTTGTGTTGCTCTCGAAAGTCACGAAATGCAGATTTAAGAGAATCGAGATCGGCTCGGTTTACAGCAATAAATCTCTCTATGGAAGATCTCTTTTCTCTTGCACGTGCAACAGCATAGTCTCTGTTGAGCGAGTCGAGCACAAAGAAGGCTTTATTCACGAGCGCTGCTGCAACTTCAGCCGCAGCAGCTTGTTGTTGTTCATCGGAGAGCATTGGAGTAGGTACCGTAGCTGAAACCGCCAGCACGCCCGAGTTGAGAATTTGATACTCAAAGACTTCATCGAACAACTCGAGCAACTGCTCTGTGTCTTCTACTTCTGTGAAAGGATACACAGACTGGCGTAAATTGAGTCGCTCAGCCAAAATCAACTTCACGTTGCGCGACTGTAACACGTCTCGCACGAGCATCGATGTTTTTCCTTGACCGGTGATACTACTAAGGTCCATACCACCTGCGGCACCAGCCAATATTTGTCCCAAGCCACCCGCCTGCTCTTTCTTGGGCGGCATGAGTGTCCCCCACGCCTGCCATTTTTGTGGCATGACGAGGCTCCAAACCACGACTATAGCTACACAAACAAGCGTATTGCGAATGATTGCAACTTTGCGGTCGAGAATGATGCGCAGGACATCTGAGAGAAGAATCTGTTTTGATTCGGCCATGTTGTTTGTTTGTGTGTTAGCGGGTAAAGGAGACAATTGCAACGAGAACTGTAGCTACCTGTGAGGTTATGGACAGCGATTCTTTGAAGACATCTATGAACTTTGTCTCCGGTTCTTGCGGTACCAGAATATTGTCACCGGGTTCAAGGGCATAATTCTGGTCTTCGGCAAGAAAAAGTTGCCCTTTGGGTTTGATAACCAATGTCTCACTTTCGTCGGCACGGTAGCCAAATCCACCAGCTTTTTGAATGTATGAAAGGAACGACTCACCGGATGTGTAGATAATACGGCCGGGGTTATTCACCCGTCCTATGACATTGATATAGTCCTTTTTTGTAGGAATATAGATAGAATCCTGGTGTTGCAGAACGATGTTGTTTTCCGTGGCAGAGTCGTGAAACAAAGCGCGGAAGTCCACCGCCATCAGTCCGCGGAATTCGCGTTGGCGCGCGCGAAAGTACGTCAATTCTTCTTCCGACATATCAGAAATCTCAGTTCTGTTAAGTCGGTCGAGCTCTTTGTCCTTTTCGCCCAGGTCACGCATTCGTATCAGCACTGCCCCTTCTAAAGAAGCATCGTCGGTAAAACCACCGGCACGTTCGACAACTTCCATGAGTGTTTCATTGCCTTTGCGGATGGGGTAGTCTCCAGCAAACTTCACTTCACCGCGAATCTTGACAACAAACTCTTCCATCCAGTGTGGCGTGGTGCGAACATACACTTTGTCGCCTGGCTGCAAGGCAACATCACCAGGAAGACCGCTCTCAAATTCACGGTCACGCCATGAAGAAAGGTCTATGAATTCAACAATTGCTCCGCGTGGGCGATGGCGGTAAAGCTCAACTGAATCCAATTGAGCTGAGGCTTGGAAACCACCAGCAAAGCGAATAAGAGTAGACAAACTGTCCCCAGCTACCCACTCAAAACGATCTTCATTAAAAACATCCCCGCCTATTTCTAGGGTTTCGCGATTGGTCAGCTTTGGTACTTTGATGATGTCGCCATCTAGTACCGTTGGGTTTTTGGAGACATCGCCGTATTGGTAGTACCGTTGCAAATCCACTTCCAGAATAGTGTCGCGCTTGTTAAGCTGCTCGTCGCCTCTTCGATGAACACGAATGTTCCGAAGAGAGCCATTCCAGTCGACTCCACCCGCTCGCTCCAGCACTTCAGAAACACGGTCAACCGGCGTAGATTGAATAGTTGCCGGCTTGCGAACTGCTCCGAGGACAACATTCTTAAATGTGCGAATGCGAAACAGCGTCATGGAAACGCGAGCATCTGGCATGACCTGGCGCACTTCAGTTTTGAGCAGTTCTCGTGCCTCTGTGAGACTCTTGCCGCGAACAGTGATGCCGCCAATGCCTGGAACAATAATCATTCCAGAGGGAGACACAGACGTTGTGTAATCTATGTTCTGCAATGAAATGACCGAAATCTGAACCATGTCATTTGGTCCTAGCATATAGGCGTCTGGATCAATCTCACCTTCAAACAATCCAGCAGTTTCAATAGCCATTTTGAGCGCGTTCTCATACGCCGCGGTGTCGTATGAACCAGGCTCTTCAAAGAACAGACGCGGAAAACGAACATTGCCGCCGCCAAAGTTACTAAGCTCTTCTTCTTCGGCCTGCGCCAGAGACTCCGATGGCACTAGCAGAACTGTGCACAACGCGATGACAACCAACAACCACGTGTTGTTTTGTAGTGTATTCATTAAGGATGTATTAAAAGTTGAGATTACGCGCTCTGGTAACCGAAGATAATTTGGTGCGATAGCTGCACTCCGGTAACTTACGGAAAGCGCACTTTTTGACAAAGCAGTCTCGCAACCTCTTGTACAACTGAAAGAGAGAACACGGTATACATTATGAGTACTTCCCTCGACACAATCATGCTTGTTGCCAAAGAAGCAGCCAACAATGCAGCCTCCCATTTGATGCAAGGATTTCGCGGCAGTCTGAATATTCGCACTAAAGATGGTCGACATGATCTAGTGACAGAATACGATACGCAGGCAGAAAAAATCATTATTGACTCAATATTCAAGTTTTTCCCTAGCCACAATATTTTAGGTGAAGAAGGTGGTTCCATTGACAACGGTTCGGATTACACGTGGATTATCGACCCATTAGACGGAACAGTCAACTTCGCTCATGGTGTGCCTGCATTTAGCGTTTCGATTGGGGTGCAGCGCAAGGGACAGCTCATTGCTGGCGTGGTACATCATCCTCCCATGAACGATGTTTTTTATGCCCAAAAAGGATCTGGTGCATTTCGAAATGGCAACACCATTGCAGTGTCAGGCACTGATAATCTACATGAAGCTTTGGTTGTAACTGGCTTCCCTTACAACGCTTACGAGAATCCGGAGAAGTGTGTCGATACGTTTGCTGACGTGATCAAAGCCGGAGTTAGTGTGAGAAGATTGGGCTCCGCAGCACTTGACCTATGCTATGTTGCTGCTGGTCATTTTGATGCTTTCTGGGAAGTAAGGCTCAATGCATGGGATGTTGCTGCTGGCAAACTCATTTTGCAGGAAGCCGGCGGTAGTATTACAAATTATGAGCAGGGAGAGCATCTCCTGGAGCGAGGTACTCTGCTAGCGACCAATGGTTTGATTCACGAGCAGATGTCTAAGATTCTCTGTCCGTAGC
>JAUHYX010000255.1 GCA_030426285.1 bacterium | reverse complement strand
TGAGCTATACAACGCTAGCAATGGCAATATCGGTATCGCACATTTGTTGTGGCTGCGTTCGGTTACGAGTGGATCACCAGACGAATTGCGTGTTGAACTCGCCGGCTTGCCCAAAGCCAGCCTTATTTCTTCGTTGTCTCTCAGCGATAAATTTGTTCTACATCTCGTGTTGCAGCATGAATTTGTACATGCAACAATGGTGTCAGACATCATGCGCATGAGTGCCAGCAAAGCCAGCGATAGCCTAGCTCGTTTGTCACGCTGCGGATTGCTAACAGTTTCTACAATAGACGACATTCAATGGTTCGCCATGAGTCGTCACTTCTATGGAGTAGTGCGCAATGTTCTCAAGGCTGCGAATATGGTGCATTAGCATATTCTTGTTGCTTCCTGTTTCCATGGCTATGGGACAAGGGATGGGCTCAATTCTCGAAGAATTGGGAGTAGTAGCACCCGCAACTGATACTGCCAGCACCACCGAAGAAACTGCAACAGTATCTGACACAGCGTCTTCTGCCACAGCTGAAGCCGATACATTATTGCAAGAATGGAGTATTACAGGCGGAAAGATTTTCTGGTCGCTTGTCATTCTCGCAATAGTCGCTCTGTTGTTGCGCATTGTGACTGCAATGCTTGAACGCTTGGCAGAGAGCAAGGCCTCGTGGCGCATGGGGGTGAAAAAGCTCATTCCACTCATCCGGATGAGTGTGTTTTCTGTGGCTACGTACTTTATCATCGCAGATGTCTTGAATCCGCCCGAGGAAACCATGCTCGCCTTTGGAGCATCGGCCGCTGTAGCCATTGGTATCGCTGCGCAGGACACGTTAAAGAACATCATTGGTGGAATTACAGTTATTATTGACAGACCATTTCAGGTTGGTGACAAGATTCAAGTGAGCAGTCACTATGGCGAAGTACAGCAAATTGGATTGCGCGCTGTTCGTATCGTTACACCCGATGATTCCGTCGTTTCTATTCCAAATTCTGAAATTTCGGCCACTTCAATTTCCAACTCGAACACAGGTGCTTCCGATTGTCAAGTAGTGGCCGAGGTATTCATCCCCGCATGGGTCAACACCGAAGCTGTGCGTGTGCAAGCCTTTGAAGCGGCTGCCACGTCGCCATATGCGTACCTGCGCAAACCCATTGCAGTAATACAGAAAAGCGAGGTTCACGAGGGCAGGTCAATGCTGAAAGTTCGCATAAAAGCATATGTTTTTGATATTCGCTACGAATTTGCTTTTATGAGTGACATGACCGAGCGATTTTTGCACAATCTTGTTCAGGCGGACTTGGTGCAAAAGAAGGACCTCGACAGTACTGTATTCATTCAAAATGGGTAGAATAATCTCGTGTTTCCCAATGTGTTTTCCTCTCTCGACAAATATGTTGGCAATGCCGAAATAAAGGCTGTGTTGTGGAGCTTGATCATCATCGCGATCATGCTCTTGCTCAAGTGGTTTATTGCCAGATACCTCAATTCCAAGAATTTGTCTATGCGCGACAAACTCGTCTGGAAGCAAACAACGAGTTTGGGTGTTTCACTCGTTTCGGTGGTCTTGATTGCGCTTATTTGGTTGGAGTGGTTTCATTCCTTTTTCACTATGCTCTCGCTTGTGGCTGCGGCCATTACGATAGTGTCGAAAGAAATTCTGCTCAATGTCTTTTCGTACGGGATGCTGATTTGGCGCGATGCATTCCAAGTTGGTGATCGCATAAAAATTGGCAGTGTAACTGGCGATGTGGTTGAGATGGGAATGGTGTATTTTACGCTTGTTGAGGTAGGTCAAGGCGTTCTCAATCACCCTGTTGGTTCAGTAGTTAAGGTCCCAAATAGCCGCGCTATGATTGAGCCCATTCACAATTTTTCGCGTGGAGTACCGGTGGTGTGGCACGAAACAGTTATTGAGTTTGACTTCTCAAGCAATATATCTGCTGTTCGCCAAATGTGTTTGAATATTCTAGAATCTCATACGTATGAGTTTTCGCATGAGGATATCGACAAGATAAAGAAAGAGAATGTTGAGCCGATTTTCGAGCGTACAAAGCCTGCGTTCTTCGTCAAGCCTATCCACGGTTGTTACGAGGCGAGCCTGCGCTTTGCAACACCGTATCAGGAAGTTCGCGGGGTTGAACAGAAAATTGTGCAGCAAATAATTCTCGAAGTCGAAGGCCGCGAGGATATTGCGTTCTACAGCGTGCCGCATTAGTGTCATGCTCTCGTGCATTGCGCATTGGGTAAGAACCTCTGCGCTGAGCTCGTCGTGGAAGGACAATCGTCAACGACAAACTCAGTGCGCAGAAGTATTCAGCGTTCCTAACACACACTAAGGAACTTGAGTTGCAACAAATGTCCTCGTTACAACAGCAATTCTATCTATGGCGTTCACAAGGCCATCTAGGTTAGTGTCCGCATCATTGTATCCAACTTCTCCAGAACGATTGCGCACAAGTACGCGATCACGAGCGTTGATGATCCCGCTGCGAAGTACATCGCCAGGATACATCATGGCAACGCCTCCACTGTATTCTGCCGGCTCTGAAAAGTCGGTGTATATGTTGTTGAAGTCTGTTAAATCGAGAATGTGCACTTCACCGAGCGCATGACTTATCGGTGTGGCAGACATCACCGCTAGATGGTTGCGATGGCGTACCACAATGAAAGCAGAATCTACACCTTGTTGCTTTTGCAGCACAATCCAAGGGCTTCCGTCAACCCCCACAATGGATCCCGAATACGTGAGAAATCCCAGTGTTGATGTGAGTAGTAACGAGGGCGAATTTGGATCGCGAAGCTCAACCACCACCCAGTCTACCACATGATTTGGTACAGAACCATTTACATGCGTGTTTGACAGGCATGTTGAAGTGTCTTGATACGGGTTGACACTGGGAATGTGTGCCTGCAAGTTTCTCGACAGTTCACTGTCATCGGTTTTGAAGGGGCCTGACAGAAAAACTCGAATAGAGTAGCGTGTTGAGCTAGAATCTGTACCTGTGTTGCTGTTGTAGAGCGAGCCAGAATGCACAGTGTTATTCATGTTGTTTGAAGAAATAACGGGAGAGCCAACGACAATAGTTGTACGCATTTCCGATGTAGACATTTGCTCGGAAGCCGTACAAACTTCTTGAGCCGAACTCGAGAGGGTAAGTGAGAAATACACTCCAATGGCGCTAATGACCGATACTATTTCTCTCATGGTTGTGCCTCGACCAGTTGGTTCACAAGATCTTCAAGTACACGTATCCGTTCTTTCAATGCATCGTTTTCTGCAGCCAGTGCCTGAATACCCGAAAGAGCAACACCGGCGGGATCAATTGTGGAAATACTGGTAGCATCGTGACCCAAACCGAAGACCGAGTGAAACTCTTGCGCCATCGGGCCAATGTGCCGCGCGCCGCCCTCGTCATCGATATACTCCCATTCAGAAATAGTGAGTTGTCTAATGTTTGCCAAAACGAGTGAGCTATCAAGAAGTCGAATGTTAGTTTTGCGGGTGGAGTCCGAAGTATTTGTCCACGCACCTCCATTTGACAAATACGCACCGGTAGAGGTGTTGAGCAGTTTGGTTTGATCCCATGTGGCCTGACCAAACTGATTGGTGAGGAACATACCGCGCTCGGCGAGCATGACGATGCCTGCATTGTTGGCGGTTCCAATCGTGTCCGCAGGGCTCGAATTATTGGTCGCGCAAATCACAACAGAACCACTGTGATTTGCTCTCGCTCTTGTGCCTATGGCCACTGTTTGACTCGCATTTGCATGAGATCCAGAGCCGGCAGCAAACCCGTAGTTTCCCCGTGCTTCGTTCATATACCCAATTGCAGAAGCGCCAACTCCTCGTACATCATTTTCATATCCAATTGCAGTAGCAGATCGCGCAGATGCAAGATTGCGAATACCGATAGCAATACTCGCAGAGTCAGAAGTGTTGAAGCCGGAATGGTTGCTTATCCCGTGAGCGATACTTGCGTACCCTTCTGCAGTATTGTCGTGGCCGCTGAGTATCACGCCAAACTGACCTTCAATCTCGTTGTTTGCACCGCCCGCAACAATACCATAACTTCCCGAAACAGAGTTGTTGTAGCCACCAACAATGCTCGAATACGCGGCGCTCACACCGTTA
>JAUHYX010000016.1 GCA_030426285.1 bacterium | reverse complement strand
CTCAGCGCGAATCCAGTATTTCTGGACAACATTCTCGCCGGTCACCTTGCATTTAGCTGCGTCTATCTTTGGGCTTAAGAGTGTAAGAGTAATCATGTGTAGATGCTGCCTTTTCGTTTAGTCTCGTTTCAGTGTAGTGTCATGCGGCAGATACTCTATAAGCACCAGAGAGTCGTGCTGCATCCACCGCACCCAGAACTCACCTTTAGCAAGTGTGGTATCAATATTCTGGTAATACGGTAGCTCGATGTATGCGCCATCGTAATCGATGTAGATCGAATCCGCTGGTATCAGCCCGTCCACTGCGCTACCGATGAGCCTGTCCACACCAACCGATTCTAAAAAGCTGCATGAAGTCACGGCCGAAGAGAGAACAAGCGCAAGTACAAGTATCTTGCCTTTTGCAAGTATCCAATTCCACAAGCGTTTGAGCGCGCTGGTTTCGTCGCCGGTTTCAATGCCAGAGTCCTGGCGTATTTTTTTTATCCATACGCTCAAGACGATGAGCACGGGCACGGCAAGGAGTATCCAGAGCCAGCTAGTTGAGAGTTCCATTGTTGCACCTATTGTTGTTATTGCGAGTTCGCAGTTTGTTAGTATGTACCTGTTACTGGTGTAGCATGCGTGTAGATGAGCGGGCTGACCTGCCGGACGGTCACTGCGTCACTGACATTCCCACCGACCACCAGCCATTTGCCATTGCTGAGGCGGGCTAGAAACTCATCCACGTGATGCCCACCGGCTCGATCCTTTACGAGATAGTCGCCGGTTTTGATGTGTGATGTGCCCAGCAAGACGTTTCCTATTTTCACCGATCCAGTCTGCTCTTTGAAGGTTCTTGCTCTGCCTGACCACACCTTCGGTGCGAGCACCTTGCCTGTGCGGTTGCACCATGAGCGGTGCGTTGCGCACCAAGGAACGCCGGTCATCCCTATGACTGCTTTGTTCCAAGAGTCTATGTGTTTGCCGCGGTTCTCGGATGTCTCTTTGATGCCACGGTGTGAGAGTGCCAAGCGTGTGTGCTGTGGTATCCTGCCCGGTATCAACGCCATCAATTCCGTCGCCTCCATAGATGTCTTGTGATCCACCTGAGAAGGTAATGGAGACTGAGAGCGCGGCGACGGCAAAGGCTGCAACGAGTAGAACCACATCACCAAGGTTGCGAATAGCGATAGCCATATTGCCACGGAGTAGTTCCGTTTCTGTGTGATACTCAGCTGATCCATAGATATCCCGAAAATGAAGAATGAGTTGTCCAATAGAGAAGACCATCACGAAGTAGCCTGCCTGCGTCGCAAGCGGACTCAGTAGTAGGTTTCCGGCAGTGAGAATGAGCAAGCTGACGGTGACCGACAACAGCAAAAACCACGTTTTCTTTGTTCGCGCGGTGGCCAGCTGTGATTCGGTGAGCTCCGTGCCTGGTACTGGCAACATGCCAAGTGCTCGGCGCAAATGGCTGACCTGTTCTTCATTGCTTGTGATCTCACTGACAATCGTTTTGATTTGTGTTTCGTTCATTGTGTACCTCTCTTGTTTGGCTCACCCTCGCTGCCGGATGTGAACCACGACAGGATCGTGGGAGACTGTTTCTTGTGTTGTTTTGATGCGCACTTCTTTAGGTCTTTTTTCAGTTGCAGCACTTGTGATTCCGTCTCGCAAATCAGCCGTTTTGTCTCGCTGAGATGCTCGAGCGCCTTACGCTCTTGCTGCACATCTGCTAACTTCCTTTTCAGCTTGAGCGCTTTCATTTTGATGCCCTTTCAAACTGGATGTCCACGAGCTTACTGAGCGTCTCTTTGATCTCTGAAATCTTCTCGCCAATGTTCTCAACAGTCGTCTCTAATTCTTTCATGCGCTCGGCCTGCTCTAGGCGTTCCTGTTCACGCTTGCGTTGGCTTGTACTCCAAAAAATTGCCATAGCGACAAAGTTTGTCACGAAGATGCCAACCCATGTTCCTATCAGCTCAGCAGTCATTGGTGCCTCCCAAGAGATTGAGTGTCTATAGGCATTCCACCAACTTCCTGTGCAGAACACGCGCGTGCTGTGCACGTAGACATCAGTGGCAGCCACACCACGAGCATGGCGTGCAGGCGTGCAGGTGAAACTTCTGCCGACGGCCTACTTCCAGATGTGGGAATGACGCCGATGTGCTTGAGAGAGTCGAGTACAGCCTCTGAGCAGAACCACCGGCGCGTATTGTTTAAGAAGCCGCCAAACAAACATGTAACTGCACCAAGCCAATCGTACTTCGTGCCAAGGCGATCGTCAAACCACGCTTCTGCTTTGCCTATATCCGAAGAAGCCACACGCCCGAGTTGTACAAAGAGCCAGTGCCCTTCACGCGGAGCTAGCTGCCGGCGGCGCATGCCACCGTTGCGTGGGCTCGATGAGCGCCACTGAAGTTCTGACCAGTGGTTTGTATCACCCGTTACGATCTCGACGTGACTGATTCGTGACCACGTAAACAAGCAGATAAGCAGATCAAACGGATGCCTGAGCATAGCCTTGACGCTTGGCTTGTAGAACGCCACGTAGAGCTGCTTGCGCTTTGGCCGGGTATGTTGATTGCCTCTACTCATTACGCTGGCAACTCATATGGCGTGGCTGGAAACTCGGACTCATCAGAGGCATCTGCCACAGCTTGCCGGTAGTTGCCAGCTACCGCGCGCACCATCGGCACGTACTCAAATATTTCGTCTGTCAACAGCAAATAGTCTGCTATGGTCACCATCACATCGGCTTGCTGATCAGCGACTGTCACTGGCACTTGATCTGACTCGGTAGACACGCCACGACGCAGGCGACTTTCAATACCCGTGAGCGCGCTTGCAAGCGTAGAGATTGCAGATGAATGCACATACACCGGATGCCCGAGAACGGCTGAATCTAGCGTCACAAGCAGAGAACGTTCCCATGCAGTGATCTCTTCAATTGCCTTTGCTTTCTTCTCATCAAGAGTCTCTTCTGGTTCTGGAGCAAGAACCGGAACGCCTGCATCCCAAATAAATTCTTTGTGTGGGTTCTCGGTGATGAGCGCTTGCTGCTCGGCAGTCAAATCATCCCACACCACGTTTGGCGTGAGCTCTTCAAAGCGCTTCACTTTGCCGCTGTCTATGTATGCGCGTAAGGTCATATTGCTGTTTCCTTCGTTAGTGTTGCACTGCTTCTAGTGTTGCATAGTTTCTAGTGTTGCACTGCGTGCATATTCATGTAGTTTCTGACAATTTCATTGTGTGGCAGTTCGGCACTATACACGCAAAAGTGCTGCAGCCGTATGTCACCATACTCTGAGTACGAGCGCCTGTGTGCAATGTGCCACGTCGCTTCATCGTCACGCGTCCAACTCACACTAGCTGAGTCTACTTCTTTTCCATTGAGATAGAGGCGCAAAAGCCCGCCGTTAACACCCGACCACGTAAAGGCTATATGAAGCCAAGCGGTTGAACTTACTGGCGTGCTTACGTCGGCGACAGTAGTAGTGCCATTGACATAGATCAACCGAATGCGTCCATCGTTTGTGAAGTACAGTCGAAAGCCTCGTTGTGAGGTATCGCCTGCTGTTGAGACGACGTATTCTTTGCTTGCGTCACCTGCGGCTTTGTACACCCATGAGCACACCGAGATTGCGCCAGAGGCCGGTAGCAGTTCACCCGCACCAGCACCTAGTATCTCTAATCGGTTGCTACTACTGCCATTGAATCGAATAGCTGCGCCGGCGTGTCCTGCTCCATAGCTGTAAGTAGCTGCAAACGTATTCTCAGCTCCATGCCCAGAGTAGTCGAGCAGGTTATTCTGAAACGGGAAGTAGCAACGCATATGTGTACTTGAGAACATTACACCGTCCCTTCGTTGATAATGACATTCACCAAGTGCCAGCATGAGTCAAACCATTCGAGCACCCACAAGGTTGTATCACCATTGACCTCACTAATAAGTGGCTGGTCAGAGTTCGGTGTCTTAATCGTGGCACCTGACTGTCCAAGCGTTGGTGTAATTCCGTCTGCATTCGGCGTGATAGCCATGATAAACCGCGCCCATGAAGGCGATCCCGGCGGCGTGCCAAGCGAGATATCTGCGTTCGCTGTGAGCATGATCTCTTGCACGTATACATCCGCGGCAGATGGAACTGGCAAGGTCTGGTTGAATCCTACAATGGCAACAGGGATTTCTGTTACTTTTGCGCCAGCAACCGCGGTTGACCACACAAGTCCAAGCGTCTCTGCCGAATCTGCTGTGAGCACCTGACCATCGAGGCCGCGCCCTAGTGCAGCAATTTGCCCACTGGCATTCAGCGAGACTAGATCACCCTTGGCTGAGAAGCCTAGAGAAGCAGGCGTCACGCCGTCACCTTGCGTATTACCGATTTGAACGTCCTTACTCATATCATGCACCTATTGGATTTCGCGTGAGTAAAGTCCGTGAGCATACACACTGAACTGTCCGGCATTCGCGCTCTTGTGCTCATAGCGCAGCCTGACATACGTGTATGTTGGCTCATCGGTCATGCGCAAGATCATGCTGCCCGATCCTTCATCAAGTGTGGTGCGTGAGCCACTAAGCTCTGCAGCGGAAGCACTTCTGCTATTACTCACCTCAACGGCGAACTCCGCGTTCGGAGTGCCGGCCACCGAATCGTGGACAATCTCAAATGAATGCGCGCCCTTGACCTCAAACCAACTGCTTAGCCAGTCCGCGCTGGCATCATTATTTTCTTGACCAACTAACATGTCCTATTCCTTTGTGATTTGCCGTTTACAAGCCAACGGTGCGAGTGACAAACGTGCACCCGCACCGATTGGCAAGACACCAAGCTGAGAGGTAGCCTGAATAAGAATTCGTAATTACACCATCGTGCCTTCATCAAACTTGGTTTTGAGCACAGCAATGGCAGTAGGCTTAATCACCTTCGTACCGTACACATGCAGGCCTTTCACACCCTGCGCGAACTGCTTTTCTGGTTCGAACTGTTTCACCTTTACAATCTGTTCTGCGTGCGTTGTAGCGCGAGAAACAGACGCAACAAGGAAGCGGTGGACTGGGTCTCCACTTGCAATCGCGGCAGGGTCTTCTTCTTTAAGGTTGAGAGTTTCAAATACATCGAATCCACATACGCGCCCAGCAAAGCCGTTGCGCTTGACCTCATCACCCATATCAGAGGCCGCCTTAAATTCATCGCTGCTCTCGAGCAGTTCAATCTCATCTGGTGAGACAAACAAAGAACGTCCCTCTAGTGGTACGCGATTCTTCGAGAGAATTTTCTTGAGCGCAGCGATCTCATCATAGATTGTGCTTGCCGACAACCCAGAGGCAAGAGTCTTTACATTGGCCGGCGCTGCACCTTCTGCAATTGTCTTGAAGATGTGCTGCTCTGCCACGTCACGAAGACCGTAGGCCGCTTCATCAGCGTAGGTGTTCAACAGATCAGCAACCGACTGCTTGGCTTTGACATCGTCAATCGTAAAGTTGAACGACTTTTGTTGATCGATGGTAAGCTCAAGTTCTGATCCCTGTGGATCAGTTTGTACGTTCATATCACTTCCAGAGACATAATCTCCAATAGTGACGGAGCCAGGTGTGAAGATTTTCACCACCGAACCGCCACCTTCGATCTCGCCTTGGAAATTCGTATTAAACACAGGCGTAGCGACATAGCGCTTGCGCAGCTGCAGGTTCATTTCGTGTGCCCAAATTTCTGGGATGTGCATTGACATGACATCAATTCCTTACGTTGTAGAGAGTAAAATTTTTGGTTTCGTTGTGTACATTCTGTGCGCCGCCTAAGCCAAGCACTCTGCGCGCTTGATGTGGATGGCTATTCGACAATCATGCCATCTGCTTCGGCTTTAAGAATGTCCTCTCTGTTTTTTTCATATTCGGCTGGACTCATGTTCGCGATTTCCTCGCGCGTGAATGAGGCCGCACCGGATGGCTTCTCCGATGGCTTTTGGCCACCGCCACTTCTTTCATTGTCTTGTTTCGTACTTGGTTTCTTCGTGCCACCCATCTTGTCGTACATCTCAGCAAAGTTCTCGTAGTCGGCCGTCAGTCGTTTGGTGGCTGTCTCGATTTCTTCTTTGGCGATTTTGCCAGCCTTGAACAGCTCTTCTGCCTTGGTCTTTGCCTTTGTTGCTGCTTGCGCTTCGCGCTCTTGTTTCTCTCGCGCCTGAGCTTCTTCAACGCTTTGCTTTTGCATCTTGAGCAACTCTGACAGGCCGCTTTCGATCACGCTGATCCGGCTATCCATGTCTACAATCTTTTGCAGTGGCTTCGTGTCATGCGCGGTTGCCGGCGCCTCAGTAGCCTTTGGTTCTGTCTTCGGCGCGAGCTGAGACTTCAAGTCGTCACCGCCAATGGAGATGAGCTCTTCAAGGCTTAGTTCTACCTCAACATCTTTCCCATCAATGTGCTTTGTGATCTTCGGCATGTCGTCTCCAAATCCTCTTTGCTTAATTGTTGTTCTCTAGGCACAGTCAAACAATTGATTCGGTGGCAATCTGTGGTTTTATGCAAGCATGATTTTTGTACCTGTACCTGTACAAAATATTTTTCTGCCATGGCCTGTAGATTGCTTGCAATTCAAAACAAGAAGAACCACGCCGGCTACGCTGCGTCCGTTGCGAAGCGCTTGCCAAGGAATGTTTCCTTTATGATCTACGAGTTACAAGACATCGAACAGCTGGTACCCCAGAACATCAAACAAGAGCTGGAAAAGACAGGTGTATATGAGCAATACCAACCAACAGCCGAGCGGATTCTATTGCGAGAGACAGGATACACAAGCGAGGACATAGTAAGCTCTGAAGACCTTACAACGGATTTTGCCGAGCCATATGCACGTATTCTAACAAAGCTTGCCAGCGCGCGTTTCTCTGGTGTTAGTGAAGAAACAATGAACATCATCGACAGAGACTACCGCAGAGCATTCGAGACGATAGGACGTCTGCAAAAGCCAGACCGCGAAACGATTTCTGGCGTGGCTGAATCAGTACAAATAGAAAACCTTATCGACTACTAACAGTTTGGGAAAGCAGCAGCAGTGGCAACATTCGTAGAACTGAAAGAAGCACTCTTGCAAGATTTGCAAGACAATGCAGGCGCTATCGGTGTAGATGCAAGCAATATCCGGCACGGTGTCGATGGGCTCACGACCAAGAACATCACATCCACACCAGCGCTATTCTTGTACATGATTGATGAAGGTACATTCCCGAAGACACCACTGCGCTCGGTCAGCATTGGACTGGTGGCCATCACCTCGGCAGGCAATAGCTCTGAGGCGCAGGATATTGCGCAACCTATTCTGTCGCGCGCCGAGCACATTGTCAGGCGCAGAGTGAAAGACGTGAAGTCCTCTTCTGGAATAGACCTGCTCAGCACGGCTTCGAACAAGTTCGTGGCTGCCTGTGAGCTACGAACCGTCGCGCAACCAACGCCACTACTGGAGGCATGAGAAGTGAAATTTCAACGACTAGAAAGCAGAAAACGAAAAGCAAACATGCTCAGCCTGCAAAAGCAGACCGCCGTAGTGCAAATGAAAAAGAAGTACCCAGAGTACTCGGCGCGCCTCATCGCAGAAGAACTTAACGTCACGATCAACCAAGTGTACAACACTCTTCGCAAACACAAAGAAGGTAAGATCGGCAAACCGAAAGCAAAAGAGGCGCAGCAAAAACGTGCAGCTTTCGAAAAAGCGCGCGCAGAGCTGGACAAACAAACTGACTTTAGCTTCCTAAAAAACACGCTCGAGAGCATCTTAAAAGATGTCATCGCTACCATCCAAACAGACCAAGAGCTCACGGCAAAAGAGCAGGTGGACTTAACCGACCGCGTTGCAAAGACTCTTAAGGTACTCATGGACTCAAATGTTGCATCCAATGTTCGCAATCCAGATGCGCTCTTAACGGTGCAGATGATGAGACAGATAGACCCTGATCTTAGTGATGAGCAAATCATCGAGCACTTCCACATGGCCGTTCGGCAACTAAAGGGCACAACGAGGAGATAAGAGAGCGCCATGAACCTGCAACAATCATTCGAAGAGTTTGAAGCCAAATTCAAACAAAAACAATTCATCTCGCCAAGCGCAGGATTCGAGCCAGAAGAGTCCAGCGCAAAAGAACAGTCGCGCCGCATTGCAAAAGCTCTAAAGGATTTCTGGTACTTCGATAGGACGTACTTTCCACCGGATGCTCACCGGCAAGGATACTCCAAGCCCGGATTTCTGCACAAGCAACTGCACCGCACAAGCACCTTGCCTGGCATCCACTGGCACATTGCGCACCGCAATTTGGCTAAGTCTGCCTATGGCCTGAAACTCGTCATGTGGCACCTGCTGCGTGGGCAACAAATCTGGGGGTTCTTCACTGAAGACTTGCGCAAGTCGCGCCTCTTAATCGACGCAATCTCATTCACCTTTAAGTTCAACGAGCGCATCAAACAAGACTTCAAACCGCGGTTTGTCATCGAGAACAAAGAGCAGGTTGTCATTCAATCCGACACGACGAATCGCCAGATGATCTTGTTGCCGTTTTCGCCAAAGCGTACACCTCGAGGTACGACCGTTGCAATGGAACGTCCAGACGGCATACTCTTTGACGACGTCGAGACGACAGACTCGAGCATGCGCGAGGAAGCGCTTGAGAAACGCTACAGCGAGCTTGTTGCCGCGTGGAAGTCTCTGCGCGCTGGTGGCACGATGCTTGGCCTAGGCAACAACCTTGATCCCAAGTGTTTAGCAAACAAACTTTTGCAAGAGCAAGAGAAGGGCATCCGCCGTGATCATGTGCACGTATATCCGTACCCTGACTGGTCGCTAAAGAAAACTGGGGCTGTGCCCTACAAAGGAAGCGTGTGGAAAGAGGCATTCCCTGCCAAATCAGAACAAGAGATGCGACGCATGCGCGCGATTGTCGATGACATCGAATGGTCAGAAGCGCAGTGCAAACCTCGCAAGGCCTCTGGTATTATCTTTCCGCGCGAACTCTACCAAGAGTACGACTACATACCAGCAGATGCAACCGGCCCAGCATACGCAGACCCGAACTTGTCGCTCAAAGGCAAAGGAGATTCTACTGCATTTGGTGCAGTCCTATTCTCTCCAAGTGAGCAGGCGTATTACGTGTACAAGCCTCACTGTGAATCGTACTCCGATCCAAACAAACTGCTCTCGGATTTTCTTGGCGTGTACGACAACCGCGTGCGCATGCTTGGCATGGACGGTAACGTAACGCAGCAGAGCATGTGGACAAATTTCATACGAGGCTGGACGCGCCAGAAAAACAGACCGTACCCACCAGTTCGTTTTTGCCACTACCGCGTTGATGATCACATCACCATTGCGCAGACAATCTACCATGAAGGCAAGCTCTTGTTCCCCAAGGGATTTGCTGAGACCGCCGTTGGCGAAGAGTTCTTAGACTCATTCCACAACTTCGCTGGCAAGGCAGCTGGCAAGCGCGACGACGCGCCAGACTTTGTTATCTGCTGCTTAGTGCTTGGATTTGAATCAAAAGCATATCCAGCGCGCGCAGGCTTGCTTAGACACGAAGACTATCATGTACACACTTTCACTAACCCATTTGACTACTAAGGCAAAACCCATGTCATACATCTATCCGCCACTACTGAAAAAGGAACTGCCCAGCAGTAAAGAGCTGATCAAAGTTCTCATGTCCGCTGGGCAAGACGAAGACGAAAAACGCGACACGCGCCCGCTCATGTCCGTGCTCATGAGACTTAAAAAAGTAGACCCTCGGCTCTCGCGCCATATTCTCAGACGCAAGAGCTTAATCTCTGGCACGCCATGGGATATTGTTCCGTTCGACAAAGCCGACACCGAGCGCGCACAAGACGCGAAGAAGAGACTACAGCGCGTCATTGAAAGATACTTTGACAACTACATCGACTCACACATGTTCGGTGTAGGAGCATGTAAACTGCAGTGGGATCGCAGCGACTCTATCAAAGGTGCAGTGCCATCGATATCAAGGATATACAAACCCTATGAGCTAGAATACAACACCAGATTTGAGCGCAGCGTTGCAGAGGTTAGGCCTGCCGAGAACAACAAGCTCACGCGTCATGAATTCGAAGAGACAGAAGATGAGAGTCACCTTGTCAACACCTACGAGACCGATGAGCATGGTGGCATCTTGCGAACAATCTTGTTCTACGAGTACAGGCTCTATGAATCTGATAAAGAGTGGCACAGGTTTATTCAACTGCTCAAAGGTATACTGCAAGGCAAGTATCAAGACGGAGCGCAACCAGACACCATCGCTGCAGGAAAGGAGGCAGTCGAGCAAGCCGTCAGCCACCAAGCAGCGTTCACCTCCAGTGAAGTAGACTTTGAGTTTCACAAGATCACTGACGCGGCCGGTGGCACATCCATCAATCTGTATCAAGAGCGCATTATCGATGCCATTGAAATTGCCGTAACTGGCACAAGCTCACTCGCGTCCGACCGCAAACGCAATGCACCGACAGTGCAAGAGCGCGCTGAAGATGACATCGCGCTCTGGGGACGCAAGGGACTCGCCTCGGTGATCAACGACCAACTCATCACAGCAGACGTGCAGCGCAACTTAGGAGAGAACATCGAAGCGCCATATGAATTTTCATGGAGCGTGCAGCGCGCACTTGACCCAGAGAGCATGGCGCGAATGCTAGAAACGGTATCTGGGTTTATGGACGTACCTGTCTCAGAAGTAAAACGATTGTGCGGCGTGAACCCAGCCAAAAAAGATGACGTTGTGATCCGCAGGGAAGGGCAAACAAAACCACAATTCAGTGGGTTTGGAGGCTAATACTACCAAAAAGTGCAGGACTGCACTTTATAGTTAACCTTATATATATCAATGACTTAACATAAAAGTGCAGGACTGCACTTTTTAGCACATTTCACCTGGCTGCTTCATGACAGAAATCATCGACATTGCGGAAGTTATCAAGCGTCGCATCGGTATTCGAGTGGTCGCGGCGATCAAAGAGAATACGCTCCGCGGAATTGACAAGGACGGCAAGCCGTTTGCGCCGTACTCCGAGAAACCGTTTGCTGCGCCAGCAGGAAGTCTCACGCAGAAGGTGCGCGCGAGACTGGACAAAGACGGCAAACTCACGTTCTTTGAGAAAGGTGACACCAAGTGGGTTCGCGTAGAAGGTGGGTACAAGCTTGTTAAGAGTATCAAGAGGCCGTCCGACGGTGGCGTTGTGAACCTAACCGACACTGGAAAGCTGCTGCGTGGTTTGCGGTTTTTGTCCATCGACAATGAAGGCGCTATTCGAATAGGATGGGATGACCCAGAACTAGCGCTGCTGGCGTACTACCACAATGTTTCAGGCGCAGGAAAAGGTAGGGTAGTGAGAAAGTTTCTAGGCATTCCAGATGCAGAGCTGCAGGCAATCGCAGAAGAAGAGATAAACAAAGCTCGGGAGTCAATCAGTGTATCTCCCGAGCTTCTCTCAAGAATCAATCTTCAGCTTCGTGTTTAATAGCTCTGGGCTAAACGTGATCACTAGGCCATTGAGTGTGCGCTGAGGTCTGGCCTTCTCGAATATATCGCCTACTTGCACTGCTATATATGCCACTGCTTTGTTGGCAATATCTGAGTGCAGAGCGCCCATGCGGTGCAAAGCTGAAACATGGCCAAAGAAAGCGAATAGTTCCAATGGCGTGAATACTTCGTCAGCGTCTGCCTCTTCGTTGAACTGCATCGTGGATTCAACACTTAGCTTCGCAAGGTCTTGACGGCTAATCTCGCTCGGAGTGTCGTCTGGAATAATGTACGACTCGATGCCTGAACTGAAGTACGCATTCCTGTTTACAGCACGAATAACCAGCTCAATCGTATCACTATCTCTTGGAATAAACCTCATAAGCCAGAGCGCGTTTACGTAGCCTTGCACCACTGCGCAAAGTTCAGGCTTGTCTTGTATCGCTTCCATCTGGTTGAGCTTTGCGAGCAGCTCTTCGAGATTCTGTTTTTGTATGTTCTTGATATTCATTCGGTTTCTCTTAAAACAAATTCAATAGTTCATTTGGATTGCCATCCCACAAAAGGTACAAGTCCCTGTCTGGGAGTTTGCTTTCATGGACGCCGGCTTTTAATTTCTCTTGGTACCGTGCTTTCAAATACTGTTGTAGACCAAACTTGTATTCATGAAACTTAGCCTCCTTGACCTCATCTCCAAAGTGCAGGATATACATATTGCTTTGTCCCTTGTTGAGTTTACTCTTTATCGTACTCAACGAGGTAATTCTACCTCTATTTTTCCTCCAAATCTCAGCTCCAAATCGTTCGTCGAAGAGAAGCACATCGTGATCTCCACCTTTTGTATTGGTGTTACCAACTCGGAGCGCAACGGCGATGTCTGGATCAGCATTTGAAAACTTCAAAGCGGTATCCTCTTCATCCTTCATTATCCGCTTGCGCTCTGCGTTGCCCTCTTCAAGTGACTTCAACCAACTATCGTGATACTGCACGTACCCGCGTCCGTGTTGCTTGATAAACGAGAAGCCTTCTTCAGCGCCCTTCTCGATGCGCTCTTTGATCTCGCCAGTAGGCTTGTCCTTGCCATGAAAGAGTATGTCACTTTGTGCGCTCAATGAGTTTCCTGTAGCCTTGTCGTATTCTTGTTTTGCTCTTTGGATGCGTCGCGGTGACACGTCCGTCACCGGCTCTGCGATCCACATATGGCGGCAATTCCAACCACCACGATATAAGTATACGTCTAATCCCTGACCATTGTTTAGTTTTTTTATGTCGCGCATCGAGTAGCTCTTACCCAAATGCGACTGGCAAAACGAACGTTCACCAGGTGGCCCTGAATATTTCCATTTCGTCACGCCCGCGCGCGCCTCGGTCTGCATGCTCGCTGCCGTTTGAAACCCCGCTGTCGCGGTATTGGATATTGTCTGCGCGTGGTGCAGCGGCTTGCGCATCTTCTGGTGAAGTATGCCTGTAATGGCTTTATGTCCTAGTTGCTGGCGCGCGGCTTCTGCTACAGCGTCCACAACCTCGCGCTGAATGCCTTCCTCAGTCTGCGCGAATGATGTGGCGGCGGCTTCTGTTATCGCAATGCCTGATGCAGACTCTAGTGGGCTGGCTGTAAACTTCAAGATGTGATCGTATCGCTTGAGTGCTTCTGCATGCGTGCGACGTACGATCTCTTGCAACTCAGAGTGCATCTGCTCAACCATTTGCTTAGAGATGTTGTGCCTTTTTAGTACTCGCTTCATCTCACGCTTAACCTCTTCAGACCCACCGCCTGAGCGGTAGGTCTCAAGAGCAACTCGCAACAGTTCGTTCTCAAGTTTCGTTATGCGGCGTTTAATCGTCATTACCTGCACCTTGCACGCTAGGGTGTTGTTTCTTGCCCAGAATCGTATCCATGAGTTTTGGCATCATGCCAGGCTCGTACCATTCTACTTTCAGCGTAATTGGGTTTAACACTTTGAACCGTATCATCGTCTCTTCTGTTGTAAAGGTCAAACTGCAATTCGGGCAATGACGCTCACGCATGACGACTGCATTCTTACGTGAACCACTGTGTACCATCGTGGTTCTATTTACCTGGGTTTTTTCGTGGCCACAGGCGATACATTCCATCGCGTATTCCTTGTATCATGCGTTTGAGTGTATTGACTATCTTGATTCTCAGCAGATACACCTTTGTGGTCTCTGCACGTTTCTCTTCAGTAGCGCCCGGGAGCGTAACGCCCCCAGACTGCCACTGCGCTGCATGCCTACTATCTTCACTTCAATCGAGTACAGAGAGAGATGTCAACATATCATATACATCAGTCCATGAAATAACTTCAATTTCCGGTGCATCTTTTGATCCCTTCGGCGTGAGATTCATAGCAGGTACTTGGACAGGTACACCACGTGGCTGCAACAATCCTACTGTGTAAATTTCGCCACGAATATTCACCGAGCCTGTTGGCATGAATCCATCTTCTTGCACGTTGTAGTGCACCGTCTCAATTGCCATTTTCTTCTCTGGCTTCGCATCGTCCTTGTGTTTCATGCCATGGCTCTGCGCGATCTGCTTTTGTCTTCGCTTGTTGTAGCCTTTGAGCGCGTCCACAGCTGGGCTTAAGCCCAACTCTTTTGCGCTGTGCTTCGCGCGTATTTGATCCCAATAACTCACAATCTCGTTTATGTCCGCCTCCGTGCCGCCGGCGCGCTCTAAGCGCTTAATCGCTTTGTCACGAACCGATGGTTTGTAGATGTACTCCAAGTCACGGACATACCGCGTGCTTCTGCCAAGGCGCTGGGCAAGAAACTCCGTGCCCAATTCATTCCAACTCTCATCGTATTCCTCACTGCCGAGCAGGTCTTTGATACCAGAGAGAACCTTAAACTCATTTGCTACGTCTTCTTGCGTTTTCTCGCGCGTCTGGTTTGATCCAACAAGCGCCAGTTCAATTGCTTTGTCGTTTTCGTATTCGTCTTCAAGAACATCGACATCCACAATGCCGAGTCTTTTCACTGCGTCCCAGCGTCGGTGGCCAGAGACGATTGTTCGCATGCCTTCTTCATCCGGCGTCGTGACGCAAATCGGTGCGATGAGTCCACTCACATTAATCGAATCGATGAGCTTCTCATCTGCAGTTACTTCGCCATAGATTTCTGCGTTGCGTGGGTGTGCTTTCAGTGTGCTCACAGGCACGTTCATTTTCTTAGACATGGGTGTTTATCCCTTCCATATAAAGTGTAATGTTTCTATTGTTTATGCTGTCAAAGTCAAATGCTGCTAGGTGTACTACTACAATTGAGGTGGGGAAGTAGCACGGCTTGTTCTCTTACTTACGAAGATGTATAGGCCTCGTCAATGTCATAGCCAAAGGTCTCTTCTTGTACCACTTCAACACCAATCTTCTGGAGCGTCTCGTCGTCGATTTGGTCGTTGTTGTAGTCTTCAATAATTGCTGCCTTCTTCACCGACATTGCCACCTTTGTGTAGCGTTCTGCCAACTTCTTTGGCAACTGACCAATAAGCTCAAGCGTCTTAGCTGTCGTGAAGCGTTTTCGCTGCAATACCTTCTTCGTGCCAAGCCTCCATGAGAGTGTGCCGTGCGTGAGCTTGACACTTTTCTTCTTACCAAATACTTCCTCGCGGTGCTTCTCTGCGTACATCTCAAGTTGCTTCTCAAGGTGTGCCACCTCATTCTTTTTTGGTGCTAGTTCTTGGTCTAGTTTTTCGCGCCGAGCGTGTTCTTGTTTGTTGTACTTGGCCTTTTCAGATTCGATAGTGTTCTTGTTGTCTGCAATCGTTTTGAGTGCGCCGTCGCAGTCTGCGAGGGAATGGAGTTCGAGATTTGCTACTACTCGTGTTCTTCTTGCCATTGTTTCTAATTCCTTACTTTTAAGAGTGTTTGGTTGATTCCTTACATCGCGAGAGCTGCTGCACTGTCTTGATTGGCGTTGAGGTGTGCAGCAGCCTCGCTTTTGTTTTCGTATGTACTTGTGAGGTTTTCTGTGATCATCTTGGCGCGCTGTTGTGCGCTGAACTCATGTATCCATTCAAAGATGTGCTTGGTAACGTCCACCAGTCGCAACTTGCTCACCGGTCTGGCTTCTTCAATTGCTTTGGATATACTCAGTATGTCGTTCTGCGCGTCCAAGCTGCTAGCGTTGTAGATGCTCAGACCTTCATCACACATCACTTTCACCAAGCCAGCGTTGCGCCGCAGCATCACGGCTATGTCAACTTGAGTCAATCCTGCTTGCTTGAGTGCAAACACAAACAAGCTTTGTGCCTTGCGCTGTCTTTTATTCTTGGCGTGTGAGAACTGCAAGAACTTCTGTTCGTGGAGCTTCATTTCACATTGCGCACGAACAACCCGCGCAAGCGTAAGAACTTTGCGTGCAAAGGGATCAAGAGATTCCAAGAGCGCCTCCGCGTAGAGATAGTCTGCAAATGAGTTGAATGTCATGACTGGCCTCCGTAGGCTACAATCCACATTTCAATCCAATTGCCTCGTTCATTGCGATCTTCTATGTTTTCAAAGAGTAGCAGTTCCCCACGTTCTCTTTTTGTGGTGGCGCAAATGCCGTGCAACATCATAGCATGAACTTGCTTGACACAGCCATCGTGCACTATGCTGTAGGATTGTGCTGGGTTAGTACCTACAAACCTTTCAAAGCCTAGTTCGTTCAAGAGCATCTGACACCATTCTTGTCGGTGCTCGCTCGCTGCCAGTTCTTCTTCTCGCGACACTACTGTGTCGTCAACATCCTTCATGTTCTACCTCTTCTGGTATTGTGATTATTAGATTTTGCTGTTGCGCTTCGGCTCTGTGCTTACGTTTGATAGCGCAACTATGAGTTCATAAAATTCATTTGGAAAGTCTTGTCCTTGCCTGATTCGAGTTGCCAAATCCATGAGCAAGTCGCGAGACGCCGGCAGAAGAATCATGCTCGGGTGGTTGTTGCGTTCAAGCAACACTACACCCATGCGGTTGACCTTGTCTTCTACCTTTTGCACGCTACTCTGAATCTCTCGAGATGTGATCTTGTGTATCATTCTGTCACCTTTAGTTTGTAAGTGCGACTGCTCTATGCGGGGACTTGCGCAATCTGTTGTCATGCACCTTTTCTATCTGAGTGATGAGTTGAGATGCCTGGCGTTTCGTCAGCTTATTCATGTAGAACTTGCTCATGTCTTTTGGCTTCGCTTGTAGGTTTGCATCAACCAGCCACTTATTCAGTGTAGGGTTGATCCATCGCACATAGAGCTCACAAAGAAAATCTGGTGGCAACTGGTAGCGCGTATTGGCATAGCGCATGTATTCTTTCAAGTCTTCACCAGTGAGCAAACCTTCTTCTGTTTCATAGACGTAGCCGTCCAAGTCCGCTTCAAACAACGCCGTTTGTATGGCAAGCCTCGACAAGTACCGGCGCTGCTTAGGTGTAGCATCTTCGGATGTCTCTTGCAATTCTTCTTCTCCATGCCGAATTGCAGATGCCATTTCCTCAAGCGTCAATTCTTTGTACTTGTCCGTGGCCTTGCTTTTTCCGCGTGTGTACGAAGTAGCTTTCTTGCATAGCCGAGCGCGCACTTGCCTGCTGGCTTCTTCTATTTCATCAAATGCTGAGCCGACAATCTTGCGGGCAACGTTGTACAACATTCTGTTGAGCTCTTTGCGCGTGTATACTCTCGAGTCGTTCATGATGCTGCGGCCTCTTTAGAGTCTGCATCTTCTGAATTTGCTTCTTCTGGTTTTGCATCTTCTAGTTCTGCAATGCCTGAATACTCATCTGCGTTTTCACCATAACCAAGCACAACTGCAAGTAGTCTGAGCGCAGACAATCGCGATTCAAGATCACTGATCGCTTTCCTATCACATTCACGGTTGGCGAGTCGATACTCTTTGAGATTCGCAGAGTACATGTCAATGTGCTGGCGAATCATGCCTTGCGTATGCAAATGCAATTCATCGGCCTTGGCGTACACTTCCTGTGTAAGCTGCTCTTGTGAATATTGCTTGTCTTGTGGTTCGGTTTGTTTTGCTTTACCCATGATTTCTACCTCTATACTTTTGTGTCTAATTCTGGAACAATCCGAATGATCGTGTCCAGTACTTTATGTGTATCTGTCAACTTTCCTGCGAGCACTTCAACTGCCTTCGACTGCGAGCCGGCAAATACGAGCAAAGCCGCTGTCTTGTGTTCGCTCTGCGTCTTGTACTCGATCCACCACCAGTTTGCTTTCTTGCTCATGTATGTGCCTTGCAATGTGTTCGACAATGACTGTGTGCGTTTGGCGATCTTTATGCAGCCAAGCAGACCCTTGCTGCTTCCACTGGTTGCTAATACCTGCTATCATGATCACCCCAGCGCTTTGGAAGTACGCTTTGTCTGCCGACCAGAAACCCAGCAAAGAAGACCAGACCTAAGATGAAAAAGAGTGCTTCGTTGTTCATGGCATTGCCTCCAATTGTTCGCCGAGTTCTCTCAGCTCAGCCCACCATTGTTGTATGTTCTCTTCTATGTCTTTCTTGACCTCGTCGGAAAGCGTATGTTCTTGGTGATTTAGAAACTGAAGCGTGCTCATGATGGCTAGTCGCGTGCATCGTATCTGATCTACTATGTCTTCGCGTGTGAATTCTATTGCGAACATTTACTTGCCTTCCTTGAGGTTGATAGCTTCGAGTTTCTCAGTGAGCGTGTCGCCTTCGACATGTGCTAGGCCATTCGTGTAGAGTAGTTCCAGCTCTGCGCCATTTTCTTTCTGCCGCGCCACTGTAGTCTTGAGCATCATCTTGAGCTCTTTGAGCTTCTTCACGTCTGGGTTGTTGTCAACCTTGCGTTGCTGCTTCTTGACTTTATTCTCAAGCGTGGACACCAACGCTGCTAGTTGTCCGCTGTCTTGCTCTCGTTTGCCAACCATCTTCGCCTGCGCTGAATTCATGTTTTGAAGCGCAACGGCCATGGCATTTTTTGGCAACGAGGCTGCTACTACAAGTCCATCATTGTTTGTTACATCAATTGTTTTTTGCTTTCTCATTTGTTTGTCCTTAGTTTTAACTTCGTGTTTGGGGCTGTGAACAGTGATTATCACTTGTTTCTCAGCCATCGGTTTAGGAGCGATTCTGTTGGTGCAGGTCGCTCTCTTTTTTCTACGCTTGAACGAGCTCTTCATACAAGTCGTCAAGGTCACTGTCTTCGTCGTCGCTTTCATTCTCGTATCCCATCAGTTTGTTATAGTCTTTGTCTACGTCTTCATCGTCCTCATCCTCATGTGCTGCTGTTTCTACATCTATTGCTTGTACTACATTTCCTTGTAGCTCATCATCGCTGCTCACTTCAATCGCTTCCACAAATTCTGGCGCTTCGAGTGTCCCTTCACTTAGCGGCAGTGTTGGCAATTCGATCTGCGATTGTCGTTCTGCTATCAGGCCATCAGGTTGTAATTCCGGTGGTAGATCGGCCAGCAGCTCGGCAGTTTCTTTCTTGTGTTTGGCTATAAGTTCTTCTCGAATCTTGCGGTTTTCCTTCCGGCTGGCGTTGCCTTCTTCGAGTGTCTCTGCGGTCTGATCGTAGGCAATGCCCAAGTACTCCGGCTCAGTGCCCAGCTTAAAGAGTCCAAACTCTTTGTCATCAAATGGCGTTGGTACTATTGCGACCTTTTGTCCTAGAAGTGCGTTCTCAAACAAAACAGAACTGACAAGGTTCAGCTGCCGGCCTTGTATCTGACATCGGATAAACCCGAGGTTGCGAACCGTTGCGACGGGCAAGTTTGGATTGGCAAAGAACATCGCCTTGATGTAGCCAACCTTGCGTACCATCTTCTTCTTCGCGGGCTTGTAGTACTCGATCATCGCGCGGCGCGTGGGCTCAAGTCCTTTCTCGCGTGCCCATGGCTTGAGAGAGTCGCGGTGCATGTCCAAGTAGTCGTCATAGCAGTCATGCAACAGACCTCTGTAGTATGCCTGCTCATCTGCCATGTCTTTCTTGGCCGGAATTATCTTCTTTGAGCGTTGCAACTCGACGGCCTCTGCGCGGTTGCCACCTTGGAATGCGCGCGGATACCGCTGTGCATCGAGCTTCTTAATCTCACCGAAGAACCGCTCACCAGCACCCTTTCCAAAGTCTCTTGGAATATTCGGAACGTTGCGGTGCACCAGCACTTCACCGAGAAACATCTTGCGGTGCTCGTTGTTACTGAGCAGTTCATTGTAGTCTTCAGCAGAATACAAGCCTTCTATCAGATGCTGGACTCGCGCTGCCATGGCTGCACGTGCGTTCTCCATAAAGAACACTGGCGCGTCAAAGCCGTGCAAGGTCACCGTGGCAAGTATCGCTTTGATGTAAGTCTGCGCGTTCACATTCTCTGTAGGTTCTACCCACAAGAGACAACCAGTAAGCAAGTCCCACACATACACCGCGTAGCGCATTTGTGCTCCGTCAGGCATGTTCAAATACACGTCCGTTTGACGGTCATCACAAAAGATCATGCGAGCAAAGCCACGTCCTTTGCCACAACCGTAGTCGCTTTCAGCGATCTTCCAGTGGTTGTATCTGACATGAACCGTGCTTGTTGCTTGTGACCATTGCTTGTACTGCAATTCCCACTTGATCTTCCAGTTTTCCTTGTGCGATACTCCACAGTTCACACTGTCTCGGCGTATCAGCCACTTCCGGTAAAACCAGTCCTTGTCAACGATCTTCTCAAGGTCTTCAATAGGATGCTCAAGGCTACCATTGGCAATCAGATTCCGTGCTCGTTTCACCGCGCGTCTGGCCGCTGCTCGAACATCGTACATGCCTGAACTCATCACTTCACTAAAAGCCATCTTTGTCATCGTGTCCAGTAGTGCTAAGTTCTTGCCACGTGGCTTGCCTTTGTCTGCTCGAGGTGTAGAAGTGCAGTCCTGCACTTTATCTACTTTGTCCTCCATATCACCTGGCTTGAACATCGAAGCGGCTTGTGGGCTATACAAGTACTTTGGTCTTGCACCCGTTGGAATCTGGTCAACTACAAACCTCTTGAGTGCCTGTCGTTTAGATCGAACTGTCCGAACAGAAACATTTGTCATTTCTGCCAACTGTTCAATTGTACAACCTTGATCACTGTACACACTCAGCATGGCTGAACTCCGCGACAATTTGATTCGCTAGTTTCTGTGTTTCAAGTCTACGCTTCGACTCGTGAGTAACTGCTTCGAACACTTTCATGTTCGGGTGCTTCCGATAGAACGCAGCGCGCACCGACTTTGCCGTGTGTCCTTCACCTAACTCTTCGGCTACTGCTGCAAAAGTTCCTCGGAGCGGTGCTTCTGTGAAGTCCAAATCTTGAATTCGGCTCATAACTTCCTCCAGTTGAATAAAAACATTTAGCTAATACGCATTATTTAGGTTTTAGTATATTATGCGCTTGTCAACTGTGGGCTTAGTAAGGGTCTACAGTTAGCATACTATACGCCGATAACGCGTCAATTGTGGGTGCAATATAGAGCATCCTCAATATATTGAGCAAGCTAAAAATGTTTTAGTGCGAATTTTTAGCATGCTTTGATTTTAATAAGGTGTTAGATTCTACGGAGATATTTGATGGATACGATTGGTGCGAGGTTGAAGAGCTTTGCCAAGGAAAAGTTTGGAACACTTTCCAAAATGGCGCAAGCAATGGGGATTTCCCAGGCGACTCTCAGCCAATACACAACCAACAGATACTCTCCTGGAGTCCAAATGCAGAAGCGCCTAAGAGAGGTCGGATGTGATATTGAGTGGCTCATGACGGGAGACAATTCCAGAGGCCGGAATGCAGCTGAACGCTACTGGAATTCCCTGAATAAGGAACAAAAAGAACAAGAAACGCACGCAATTGTGAAGAGAAGATTAGACACATCGAAGGGAGGAATCACCATGTTTCGGGGAAGTCCTGCTGGTGCTTCGTCTAACAATCCTTGGTTGGATGTTGATCCAGAGTTTGTTAGTTGGAGCGACGCAATGCCTGCTGTTGGAGAGACCTACGGAATCAAAGTCCGTGGAACTTCCATGATAGACGCGGGAATAAAAGAAGACGATATAGTCGTGATTGATACTGGTTTAGTACCTGAAAATTTCGACCTAGTTGTAGTAGCCATAGATGGCGATATTGTTGTTAAAAGAATGGTGCTAAGAAATGGCGAGCGATACCTCTATTCAGAAAATAGTAGGATGAAGTATCCAGAGATAAAGTTGAACGGCGACGAATCGATAAAGATCGTTGGGGTTGTTATGCAGGTCACCACACCTGTATTGAGACGAGGAAGGCACCCGCTTGACTAACATATTGTGCAGCTTCTTTTGATTCTTTACCAAATTATTCTGCACTATTTGCTTGCACTATTTGCATTTAATGCCTACTTGAGACCGCATGACATCGTTGTCATATTGTGCAATTGTTGCAATCTGGTCGGAATATTTTGGCAACGACGGCTCTATAACCCGCATGGCTACGTAGCATATTGTGCTAATTAATTTGGCATTGCACAATACACAGATTCCTGAACAGCAACAGGTTCTGAAGAGTTTAACGAGAATAGTGACGCTGCAAAAATACAACTCGCAATAGTCAGAATGTTTTTCATAACCTAGCCTAGAATAGTAGGGAGTGAAGAATGGAGCTATCTATTTGCTGCCCTGTTGATTAACTGGTTTATAAAATCTGAATAATCATTCGTATGACTTGGATCAAGAGGCCTCATGGTATCTTGAGTACTAGGAGATACCAACCTTGCAGCATTGTCCATACCTAGAACACTTTCTTGTTCAAAAGAAGATGGAAAGATTACATGTCCAAATGCATGAATGAGATTGTTGAAGCGAAATGTTAGTGGAGAGGAATAGTGCAACACATTTGTTGACATAAAGATCCAGTTTTTCGATTGATTGAGCATTTGCACAGGGGGATAGCCACCTTCACCCACCACAAGATTACCATCCAGGAGTGTAATTGTTATCTCCCCACCACGACTATCGATATTTTCAGTATATGATTGAACCGCAGTGTTGGTACCTACAAGCAATTCAATTGACTTGCCTGTTTCTGGATTGGTGATGTTTGAACCTGGTTTTACATAGGTTACAAGCGTGGTCTCACGAGAATCAATTAAATCTGCAATCTGAAGTAGCAATAGTTGGGAAGGGCTCGCCAACCACCTTGTCAACGCCTTCCTTGCTTCAGATAAGCGAAAAACGCCAAGAAGTGTTAAACGCAAGCAACCCTGTGCGTCGACATAAAACAAGTCTTCTGCGAACGTTTGTCTTAAGTCATGTACAATAATAGAGTCTCCTTGATTTTCTGGACCAACTTCGACAGTATCTCCGGTGGGATCACGAAAACTCAATGGAGAATTAAAACCATAAACGTAGGGTGATGTTCCAGGGTACCTCTCCCAAAATTTATCTGGTCTTGTAAACAACCCAAGTTCGTTGTCATACTTCCTCGCGGAAAAGTCGCCGAGTCCGGATTCACTGTCTGTTTCTTTGTCGATAAACCCTTTGCGGGTATCTACACCAAAAAGGAAGAGTTCACCGCCAAAGGGTTTGTTGTCGCGTTGTGTTACAAGTGCATTGCGGTCGTTGACAACTAAACGCGTGGTGCCGAGGTGGTCTGTGAACTTGTAGCGCTTGTTGTTGCTTGGCGTGAGTTCAATTGCGTGCACGGATCCTGCGCCGTAGGCAATATACTCTTGCGGATACATCCACACATGCTGGCC